>NZ_JBHXNP010000010.1:21888-119077 GCF_042719495.1 Streptomyces sp. NPDC058525 | reverse complement strand
GAGCGCCGTGCGTGCGCTGAGCGCCGTGAGCGCGGCGGGCCGGGGCGGCCCGTGGGCGTCCCGGCCTTCGGCGGGGCCTCGTGGGTCAGAGGGCGCCGGGGCTGCGGTCGGTGCACAGGGCCCAGATCACGAACACCCCGATCGCGATGGCGATCAGGGACCAGAACGGCTGGTAGGGCAGCCACAGGAAGTGCAGGATGATCATTACGCCGGTCAGGGCGATGCCGACGGCCCGGCCCCATGTCGTGCCCTTGAGGATGGCGATGCCGACGATCAGGACGACGATGCCCAGGATCAGGTGGATCCAGCCCCAGGACGTCAGGTCGAACCGGAACGAGTAGTCGCGGACCCGGAACAGGACGTCGTCCTTGGCGAGCGCGGCGATCCCTTCGAAGATCGCGAACACGCCGTTGATCATCATCAGGACGGCGGCGAACAGCACGCCTCCCGCCGCCCAGGCGGAGGAGCTCCCCGAGGGAGGGGGTTTGCCGGACGTGCCGGGGGCCGCGGGGTTGGGAGTGGTCGTCATCGAGCCACCACCCTCTCTGTGGGGTCGGTAGGGCACGTTCAGCGTCTGCCCGTACCGCCGTCCCGGCGACTTCCGTGGGCCATTCGGGCGACGTGCGCCCGGATGCGCCGCGGCCCGCTCCCCCGGTGGAGGGGAAGCGGGCCGGTGGCGCGTGAGGGAGAGTCGGCCTAGGCCCAGAGCTGGCCCTGGAGGACCTCGATGGCCTCTTCGGTGGTGGCGGCCGTGTAGACGCCCGTCGACAGGTACTTCCAGCCGCCGTCGGCCACGACGAACACGATGTCCGCCGATTCGCCCGCGGCCACCGCCTTGCGGCCGACGCCGATCGCCGCGTGCAGTGCGGCGCCCGTGGAGACGCCCGCGAAGATGCCCTCCAGCTGGAGGAGTTCCCGGGTCCGGGTGACGGCGTCCGCCGAGCCCACGGAGAAGCGCGTGGTGAGCACCGAGGCGTCGTAGAGCTCCGGGACGAATCCCTCGTCCAGGTTCCGCAGGCCGTACACCAGGTCGTCGTAGCGCGGCTCGGCCGCGACGATCTTGATTCCGGGGACGTGCTCGCGCAGGTAGCGGCCGACGCCCATCAGGGTGCCGGTCGTGCCCAGGCCCGCCACGAAGTGGGTGATGGACGGGAGGTCGGCGAGGACCTCCGGGCCGGTGGTGGCGTAGTGGGCGCCCGCGTTGTCCGGGTTGCCGTACTGGTAGAGCATCACCCAGTCGGGGTGCTCGGCGGCCAGCTCCTTGGCGACGCGCACGGCGGTGTTGGATCCTCCCGCCGCCGGCGACGAGATGATCTCGGCTCCCCACATGGCCAGCAGGTCGCGCCGCTCCTGCGAGGTGTTCTCCGGCATCACGCAGACGATGCGGTAGCCCTTGAGCTTGGCCGCCATCGCCAGGGAGATCCCGGTGTTGCCCGAGGTGGGCTCCAGGATCGTGCAGCCGGGGTACAGCCGGCCGTCCTTCTCCGCCTGCTCGACCATGTGGAGCGCCGGGCGGTCCTTGATCGAGCCGGTGGGGTTGCGGTCCTCGAGCTTCGCCCAGATGCGGACGTCCTCCGAGGGCGACAGCCGGGGCAGCCGGACCAGCGGCGTGTTGCCCACGGCGGCCAGCGGGGAGTCGTAACGCATCAGACAGCGCCGCCGGCCACGGCCGGGAGGATGGTGACGCTGTCGCCGTCGCTCAGCGCGGTGGAGATGCCGTCGAGGAAGCGGACGTCCTCGTCGTTGAGGTAGACGTTCACGAAGCGGCGCAGCTGGCCCCCGTCGACGATGCGCTCCTCAATGCCCTTGTGCCGGGTCTCCAGGTCGGAGAAGAGGTCGGCGAGGGTGGCGCCCTCACCGGACACGGCCTTCTCGCCGTCGGTGTAGGTGCGGAGGATGGTGGGGATGCGGACCTCGATGGCCATGGCTGGCTCCAGTCGTGAGTGAGGGCGTGAGAACGTGAAGGCGCGCGGGTTCCTGGCCCCCCGCGCGAGAGGGCTCTGGTGCTCTGGTGCTCAGACGGCGGGACAGATCGCGCTGGCGAGGCGGCACAGGTCGACGTGCAGCCGCGCCACGAGCAGCAGCCTGCCGGGCGTCTCGATGCTCACGTCGTGGGAAACCATGCGGTCATGTTAACGATTCCAGGTGCCCCGTTTGGAGTGGGATCCCGCATCGTGGACGCATTGCGCTCACATGCTGGTCACCGCTCGGTCAGTAGGCCTCGACGACCTGCACTTCTTCCTCGGTGATCTCGCCGTCGACGATGCGGTAGGAGCGGAACTGGAACTCCCCGAGGCCGTCCGCGTCCGCCGTCGAGACGACCACGTAGTGCGCTCCGGGCTCGTTCGCGTAGGTGACGTCCGTGCGGGAGGGGTAGGCCTCGGTCGCGGTGTGCGAGTGGTAGACGATCACCGGGTCCTCGTCGCGGTCGTCCAGCTCGCGGTAGAGCTTGAGCAGATCCTTGGAGTCGAACTCGTAGAACGTGGGCGAGCGGGCCGCGTTGAGCATCGGGACGAAGCGCTCGGGCCGTCCGGTGCCCGCCGGGCCGGCCACCACGCCGCACGCCTCGTCGGGGTGGTCCTGGCGGGCGTGCGCGACGATCCGGTCGTACAGGTCCTGGGTGAGGGTCAGCATGAGCGACAGGATAAGCAGACGGGCCCTCCCGTACCGAGGAGTGGTACGGGAGGGCCCGAATGGTGGACAGAGGGCCGTGGCGTCAGGCGTCCACGCTCAGCGAGACCTTCACGGAGGTGCCGCCGTCCCGGCCGCGGCGCTGGGAGAACAGGTAGGCCAGACCCAGCAGCAGGCCCCACAGCGGGGCGCAGTACAGCGAGACGCGGGCGTCCTTGTCGGCGCCCATCATCACGATGACCATGCCGATGAAGAGCAGGGCGAACCAGCTCGTGTACGGGGCGCCGGGGGCGCGGAAGGAGGACTGCGGCAGCTCGCCGCGGTCGGCCTTGGCGCGGTAGCGGATCTGGCAGACCAGGATCATGATCCAGGCCCACATGCCGGAGATGGTGGCGAAGGAGACGACGTAGTCGAAGGCCTTGCCCGGGGCGACGTAGTTGATCCAGACGCCCACCAGCATCAGCGAGGCACTGAAGGTGGTGCCGATGAGCGGGGTGCCGCTCTTGGTGAGCCTGGTGAAGATCTTCGGGCCCTGGCCGTTGAGCGCGAGGTCGCGCAGCATGCGGCCGGTGGAGTACATGCCCGAGTTGCAGGAGGACAGGGCGGCGGTCAGGACGACGAAGTTGACGATCGCGGCGCCGACGCCCAGGCCCATGCGCTCGAAGGCGGCGACGAAGGGCGAGACGCCGGGCTGGAAGTGCGTCCACGGGACGACCGACAGGATCATGATGAGTGCGCCGACGTAGAAGACGGCGATGCGCCACGGCACGGTGTTGATGGCCTTGGGCAGGGTCTTCGCGGGGTCCTTGGACTCGCCGGCGGTGACGCCGACCAGCTCGACGGCGAGGAAGGCGAACATCACGATCTGCAGGGTCATCAGCGTGCCGCCGAGGCCCTTGGGGAAGAAGCCGCCGTCGTTCCACAGGTTGCTGACGGTCGCGGTGTCGGCGGCGTCGGAGAACCCGATGGTGAGGATGCCGGCGCAGATCAGGATCATGCCGACGATGGCGGTGACCTTGACCATGGAGAACCAGAACTCGAGCTCGCCGAAGAGCTTCACGGAGATCAGGTTGGCGCCGTAGAGGATGACGGTGAAGATCAGCGCGTACGCCCATTGCGGGAAGCTGTCATGGGTCCAGTACGACATGTACTGCGCGGCCGCGGTGACCTCGGTGATGCCGGTGACCACCCAGAAGAGCCAGTACGTCCAGCCGGTCACGTACCCCCAGAAGGGGCCCAGGAACTCGCGGGCGTAGTCCGAGAAGGAGCCCGAGACGGGGCGGTACATGAGCAGCTCGCCCAGGGCCCGCATGATGAAGAAGATGACCAGGCCCGCGATGGCGTAGGCCAGGATCAGGCTCGGGCCGGCCTTGGAGATCGCCTTGCCGGCGCCCAGGAACAGGCCGGTGCCGATGGCTCCGCCGATCGCGATCATCTGGATCTGGCGGGCTCCGAGTGTGCGGTGGTAGCCCTCGCCGCCCTCGCCCCGCGTGCCCTCTCCGGGCGTCTTGCCGTGCTGCTCGACCTGCACAGAGGTCATGTCTGGTGCGCCTTTCTCCACGCCGACCCGCGCCTTCTGATGGCTGCGGATCGGGTCCTCGATCCCCCCGGATACGGATGGAGTTGCACGCCGGCGGTCAGCCGGTTCAAGCAGGCCGCGGGTCATGGGTGGCGTCCCGGCGGCGATCGTGAAGATTTATCACGTGCTTACGGGTGCCCGAGGACGGAAAATGTGACACGGGACACGGCAATTTCAGGACATAGATCCTGAAACAGATCAGACCACCGCATCGCGGTGATCTGATCGTTATCCGGATTTGAGCGTCCGCTGAGCGAACGATGTGCGCCCTTGAGGATCTTCAGAGGGTTTCGATGAGCGTCTCCTGGAGGCCGCCCAGCCACAGGTACGCCATCACCATCGGCTTGCGCGGATCGTCGTCCGGCAGCCGGAACAGCAGCGCGCTCTCGTCGTCCTCGGTGATGTCCAGCCGGGCCGCGATGGTCAGGCGCAGGTCGTTGAGCGCGCCGAGCCAGCGCAGCGGCAGCTCCCCGGTCAGCTCGAGCACCGCCGCCCCGTCGCCGGCCGGGGTGAGCCGGTCCAGGCTGTGCACGACGGCCAGCGCGTCCTCGCGCTTGCGGGTGCGCAGGTCGTTCTCGGTGAAGCGGCGGAACTCCGCCGAGCGGGCCCGCAGCTCCTCGGCGTCCTCCTCGGCGCCGGGGCCGTCCGGGCCGCCGTAGGCGTCGGGGAAGAGCCGGGCCAGCGCCGGGTCCGCCGGGGGCTCGGTGGGGCCGTCGGCGGCGAACAGCGCGGCCAGCGGGTCGGCGTCCTCGGCGGGCTCGGGCTCGCCGGGGCCGATCAGCTCGAGCAGCTGCACGGCGAGGGAGCGCAGGATGGAGATCTCGATCTCGTCGAGCGCGATGGCCGCGCCGCCGCCGCCCTTCAGGGGCTGGAACGTGCCGCCCATCAGTTGCGGTCCTGGGAGAGGGTCGCCCACAGGCCGTAGCCGTGCATGGCCTGCACGTCGCGCTCCATTTCCTCGCGGCTGCCGCTGGACACGACCGCTCTCCCCTTGTGGTGGACGTCGAGCATCAGCTTGTGCGCCACGTCCTTCGAGTAGCCGAAGTACGCCTGGAACACGTACGCCACGTAGCTCATGAGGTTGACCGGGTCGTTGTGCACCAGGGTCACCCAGGGGACGTCGGGTTCGGGGACCGCGAAGGTCTCTTCGGCCGACTCGGTGCGTTCGATCTCAATGGGAGCAACACTCACTTGTCCCATGCTGCCACCGTGACGGGCCCGTCGCACAAACGGGTCCTACATCTCGTCACTCTGACGAAATGTGCGCTAGCATCGCCGGCATGAACCCTGCGGACCTGGGCCTGCCGGTGGACGTGCCGTCGACAGCGCTCTTCACGGACCATTACGAGCTGACGATGCTGCAGGCCGCCCTGGCCAACGGCACCGCCGACCGCCGCTCGGTCTTCGAGGTGTTCACCCGCCGGCTGCCCGAAGGACGCCGGTACGGCGTGGTCGGCGGAACCGGCCGGGTGCTCGACGCGGTCGAGAACTTCCGCTTCGACGGCGCGGTGCTGGACTTCCTGCGCGAGCGGGCCGTCGTCGACATGCGGACCCTGGACTGGCTGTCCTCGTACCGCTTCTCCGGCGACATCTGGGGCTACCCGGAGGGCGAGGTCTACTTCCCCGGCTCGCCGGTCCTGCGCGTCGAGGGCAGCTTCGCCGAGTGCGTGCTGCTGGAGACCGTGATCCTGTCTATCCTGAACCACGACTCGGCGATCGCCGCGGCCGCCTCCCGGATGTCCTCGGCGGCCGGCGACCGGCCGCTGATCGAGATGGGCGCCCGGCGCACGCACGAGCTGGCCGCCGTGGCCGCCTCGCGCGCCGCGTACGTGGGCGGCTTCACCTCCACCTCGGACCTGGCGGCCGGATTCCGGTACGGCATCCCGACGGTCGGCACCAGCGCCCACGCCTTCACCCTGCTGCACGACAGCGAGCGGGACGCCTTCACCGCGCAGGTGGCCTCGCTGGGCCGGGGCACGACCCTGCTGGTGGACACGTACGACGTGGCGGAGGCGGTGCGCACGGCCGTGGAGGTCGCGGGCACCGAGCTGGGCGCGGTCCGCATCGACTCCGGAGACCTGCTGCTGGTGGCGCACCGGGTGCGGCAGCAGCTGGACGAGCTGGGGGCCGAGCAGACCCGGATCGTGGTCACCTCTGACCTGGACGAGTACGCCATCGCCTCGCTGGCGGCGGCGCCGGTGGACGCGTACGGGGTGGGCACCCAGCTGGTGACGGGCAGCGGGCACCCGACGTGCTCGATGGTCTACAAGCTGGTGGCGCGGGCGGCGTCGGCGGACCCGAAGGCGCCGCTGGTGCCGGTGGCGAAGAAGTCCACGGGCGGCAAGACCTCGATCGGCGGCCGCAAGTGGGCGGCCCGCCGGGTCGACGCGGAGGGCGTCGCCGAGGCGGAGGTCATCGGCACCGGCCCGGTGCCGGCCGCGCTGGCGGACCGGCAGCTCCTGACGCAGCTGGTCAAGGCCGGCGAGGTGATCGCCCGCGAGCCGCTGGAGGCCGCCCGCGACCGGCACCGCGCCGCGTGCGCCGGGCTGCCGCTGTCGGCGACCCAGCTCTCGCGCGGCGAGGCCGTGCTTCCGACCGAGTACGTCTGAGGCCGGGTGCGGCGCCGCACCCGGGGCTCCGCGGCGGCCCCACCCGGCCTCGCGGGAGTTTGAGGCGCGGGGGTCCGGGGACAGAGCCCCCAGCAGCCGGCCCGCACATCCACACCCGCCAAAGCGAAGGGCAACGCACATGCACCGCGCACTGATCGTCGTCGACGTACAGAACGACTTCTGCGAGGGCGGCAGCCTCGCGGTGACCGGCGGGGCCGATGTCGCCGCCGCCATCACCGAGCTCATCGGGCAGGCCACCGCCGGCTACCGGCACGTGGTCGCCACCCGGGACCACCACATCGACCCGGGCAGCCACTTCGCGCACCCCCCGGCCGAGCCGGACTACGAGACCTCCTGGCCCGTCCACTGCGTCGCCGGAACCGAGGGCGTCGGCTTCCATCCGAACTTCGCCCCCGCCGTCGCCTCCGGCGCGGTCGCCGCCGTCTTCGACAAGGGGGCGTACGAGGCCGCGTACAGCGGGTTCGAGGGGGCCGACGAGAACGGGACGGACCTCGCGCGCTGGCTGCGGGAGCGGCACGTCACCGAGGTGGACGTGGTCGGCATCGCCACCGACCACTGCGTCCGGGCGACCGCCCTCGACGCCGCCCGCGCCGGCTTCGCCACCCGGGTCCTGCTGGACCTGACGGCCGCCGTCGCCCCGCACACCACCGCCCGCGCCCTGGACGAGCTCCGGGCCGCCGGGGTCGTCCTGGTCGGCGGCTAGTGCTGTGACCGGAAAGGTTCACCGGGTCGCGACGCCCGGCACGGCACCTCGCCGCGTTGTCGGACCACGCAAGTACGTCCAGTACAAGCTGTGGTCCTCCGCCTTGCGATGCACCGCACCGGACGCCGCGACCCGGCAAACCTTCCCGGCCACAGCACTAGGCCCCGCCGGGGCGCCCGGCAGGGGCGCCGCGGCAGAGGCTTCCGGCAGAGGCTGCGGGGCCCCGCCTAGGTGCCCAGCAGGGCCCGGATGGGGTGCCAGAGCTCCTCGGCCACGTCGGGCGCGCAGCGCCACAGCAGGCCGTCCGGGTGGTGCAGGACGGCCGTGACCTCGTCCGGGGTCGGGGGCTGCGCGTTGCCCCGCAGGTACACCGCCCGCATGCCGAGGTTCCGCAGCCTGGTCAGGGCGCGGGCCCGGTTCGCGGCGTGCACCAGAACCCGGACATTTCCACCCTCTCCCGAGGGTCGCGGCAGCGTGAGCGCGACCACCACGCTGCCGCCTGGCAATCTGACGAAACCTCCACCGGGCATGGCTGTCATCTCCCCCGTCAATAAGAAACTCGCACCACGCATCTAAACGCGATCGGCCGCCGCCCGCTAGGGGGCGACGGCCGATCATGCTCTGACCTGCGGTTTTACCGAATTACTTCGAAGAGGGCCCGACCTCGATGGTCATGACCTCACCGTCGTAGGTCTCCTTCAGGATCTTGATCTTGGTGTTGGTGTCAGTGACCTTCACCGATCCCGTCGGGTTCTCGTCGTAGAAGTACTTGCCCTTGCGGTCGTCGAAGACCAGCTGGGCGGCCTTCGGCTTCAGGAAGAGCGACTCGCCGTTCTTGTGCAGCGTGAACGCGTCCGTCGAGTACGCGCTGAAGGTCGCGTCGTACGGCTGGATCTTGTTGCGCAGCAGGGTGCCGTCCGCCCACTTCATGGGCTTGGCGTTGGCGTCGATCGGCAGGATCAGACCCTGGCCCGGGTGCTGGCTGGTGTTGTTGTCCTTCTGGGAGGTGTCCCACTGCCAGATCAGCAGGCCGTCCTGGTACGGGTAGTGCTCGACCCAGTCCGGACGGGTGTTGCCGAAGCCGAAGTTGTACGGGCCCACCTTGAGGGTGGAGTCGTACGAGACGTAACGGCGGTTCTCGGCCAGGTAGTACTGCGCGTACTCCTTGGTGAAGCCGGCGCCGATGCGCGAGAAGCCCTTGCCGGTCCAGCCGTTGTCGCCGTTCTCGGCGCCGTCGGCGAACAGGGTGGCGCCGTCCGCGGTGATGTTGACGGCGTCGGCCGTGAAGCCCTTGCCGCCCGCGCCGCCGTCCGTCTGGTAGCGGAAGCGGAGGTCGACCTTCTTGCCCGCGTAGGCGTCGAGCGGGAAGTTCAGCGACTTCCAGGCACCCGAGACACCGGTCAGCGACGGGTTGCCCGCCGCGTCGACCGGAAGGGCCGTGCCGTCGGCCGTACCCGCGAGGGCGGTCCAGTTGGCTCCGCCGTCGGTCGACACCTCGGTGTAGAGGTAGTCGTACTCGGCCTCGATGTCCCACCAGCCCTTGAGGGACAGGGCGGCGGACGTCTTGCCCGTCAGGTCCACGGAGCGGGTGAGGGTGTTCTTGAGGTCGTCACCCATGTTGCTCCACCACTGGGCGGAGCCCTCGGCGGGAGCGACGACGTCCGTCTGCACCTTCTTCTTCGGCAGCTCGACGACCAGCGCCTGCTTGTCCTTGGTGTTGTACTCCGCCACGCCCAGCTTGTGGGTGGACTTCGTCGCGGCCTTCGCCGTGTCGTAGTTCAGCCAGCCGAGCTGGAGCTTGTCCCAGGCCGTCATGTCGCCCGGGAGGTCGCCTATGGAGTCCTTGCCGGTGCCGAGCCAGGAGCCGGCCGACATCAGGGACCAGAAGCCGACGGAGTTCTCGCCGCCACCGGAGGTGTCGTAGAGGTCCGGCAGGCCGAGGTCGTGGCCGTACTCGTGCGCGAAGACGCCGAGGCCGCCGTTCTCCGGCTGCATCGTGTAGTCGCCGACCCAGATGCCGGTGTCACCGATCTGGGTGCCGCCGGCCTTGTTGTTGTCCGGGCCGGTCTTGCCCGCGCTGGTGCCGTACGCGTACCAGCGGTGCGCCCACAGCGCGGTCGTGCCCTGCACGCCGCCGCCGGCCGACTCGTCCTCGCCCGCGTGGACGATCTGGAAGTGGTCGATGTAGCCGTCGGGCTCGTTGAAGTTGCCGTCGGCGTCGAAGTCGTAGCGGTCCCACTGGTCGTACTGGGCCAGCTGCGCCTTGATCTGCGCGTCGGTCTTGCCGGCCTTCTTCTGGGCCTCCGTCCACGCGAGGACGCCGTCCTTGACGGTGTCCCACACGTTGGAGCAGTTGGTCTGGCCGCAGTAGTTGGAGCCGTAACGGCCCTCGTTGTACGGGACCTTGACCCAGTCGGAGACCTCGCCCTCGACCGAGTAGCGGCCCGAGGAGGTCTTCTCGTAGTAGGTCTTCAGCGAGTGCTTGCCCTGACCCGTACCGAAGTACAGCTCCTGGAAGTAGTCGCGGCTGAAGTCCTTGCGCCAGGCCGTGGAGTTGTCGTTCGCGCGGTCCGGCTGGGCGATCGTGTTGTGCAGCGGGCCCGGGGTGCCGCCGTACTTCTGGACGGGCGGCTTGGGGCCGGGGCCGTCCGGGTCGTACATGGTCGTGTCGTCGACCTGGTCGCCGAACTCGACGAGGATCGTGAAGATCTTGTCGGTCTTCTCGCGGCCGAGCTCGACGTACTTCTTGTCGTCGAGCTTGACGACCTTGGAGGCGCCGCGCTGCTCGACGTCCTTCTTGCCCGTCAGGACCTGGTCCAGGGCGGCCTTGCGCTGCTGCGCCTGCTGCTCGCTGAACGGGCCCTTGAGGTCGTGCTCGACCACCTTGGCAGGAGCGGTCGGGTCCTGCCGGTCGGCGGCCGGGGCGGCGCCCGGGCCCTTTTCGTCGGCCTGGGCCGAGGCGACGGTGAAGAAGGTGGCGCTGGTGGCGCAGGCGGCCATGGTCACGGCGACGGCGGCGGTACGAAGCGCACGCCGTCTGGCGGAATTGCTGGTCACTTGATGTCGTTCCCCTCCCGCGGCCGCATGGACGGTCGGAACGTCTCCATAGGAGCGGGGGGTTCCGCGCGGCGCGCGTCTCAAGTGACGACATTTGACCGGAGAGTCGAAAGAAAAGACAGACCTTGACTTGTTCCTTACAACTGCACTATGCGGTCAGTCAGTTCCGCTATTCGGACGTTCCGCTGCCATATGGGGCGAAGGCCACGTCACGGCGTCCGGCGCGCGCCTCGGCGGGGCATTTCGGGGCCCCCGACGGCGTGCGGCATGACCCCGTGCGCCCCCCGTGCACCGGCACCGTGGGTTAGGTCACGCTTACTGGCGGTTCCGCTCGGGCATCCACCCTCGTAGAGTCACTTGACGCGCGACCTAGTTGAGCCGACTCCCCCTCCCCTCCCTGAGGACGGATATCGCCATGCCGCGTCCGACTGCCGCACAGCTCGCCTACGGGTCCGCCACCGTCGTCGTGTCGACGATCGCCATGCTGCTGCTCTCGCAGACGAGTTCGGGGCTCTGGATCGCGCTCATCGCCGCCGCCGCCCTCGCGCTCGGCCTGCTCGTCGCCGTCACCGTGCCGCTCCCCGGGCGCGGGGGCCGCCACGCGGCCCGCCCCGGCTCGGCCCCGGCCGCCGCGGCTCCCGCGCCCGTTCCGGCCCCCCTGCCGTACGCGGACGCGCCGACGGCCGCCCGGGTACCCGAACCCCGGACGGCCGCTGCCGAACACCCCGTCCACCACTGACCGACTGGTCGGCTAGGTGGTGGACTGCACGACCACCGTCCTGCCGACCTTGTCGTGCAGGCCCTGCTTGTACGGCTTGTCCACCAGGATCGAGATCACCAGCGCGATCGGCCACAGGCAGAAGCAGCAGATCAGCGTCGGCAGCCAGAGCACCGCGGCGCGGGCCAGGGCCGGGCTGGACTGCGGGACGCTGCCGTCGTTGAGCATCGCGACGCGCAGGCCCATCGCCTTCTTGCCGATGGTCTGGCCGTTCTTGTGGGTGAACCACCAGTCGTAGCCGATGTACGCGACGATCGAGATCAGCGTCATGATCAGGCCGCTGCCGCTGTAGGACCGCGTGATGACCTCGCTGATGTCCTCGCCCCGGTTCGTCTCGACCATGTACCGCTTGGTGCCGAAGGCCAGTTGGATGAGGAACAGCGGCACGGCGACGATGATCACGTCGATGATGCGGGCGACCAGCCGCTTGAAGAAGTCGGCGAGCGGGGGCATCCCCGCGAGCGGATCGGGCATGCCGTAGCCGCCGCCACCGCCGTACGGGTCGCCGCTGCCGTTGTACGGGGGCGGCGGGGGCGGATATCCGCCGCCGCCGCCGCCGGCGCCGCCCGCGCCGCCGGGGGGCGGGGGGCCGGGGGGCGGTGAGCCGTACGGCGAACCGCCCGACGGAGGCGTCGGTTCCTGGGGCTTCTTGAGGAACGGGTCGTCCTCGGGGCGTTCGCCCGGCGGCGGCTGGTCGGTACTCATGGCCCGAGTCGAACCCGGTACCGACGGGCCCGCAACGCGACGCGGTCCATCCGGGGGACCGGCCCGTCACGGGCGGCTCAGCGGGCCACGTACGTCCCGGCCGCCCTGTCGTGCCAGGCCCGGCGCCGGGGGCGGTCGACGAGGCACCAGAGGCTGCCGGGGAGCCCCAGGAAGGCGTACACCAGCCAGCGGCGCAGGGCCGCGCCGACGGTGGGCGGGCGCAGCGTCGCGGTGGCCAGCACGCGCACGCCGAGCAGCTTCTTGCCCGGGGTGCGGCCCCAACGGGCTGTGGGCAGGGCCTCGTAGAGGATGCCGAAGACGAGCACGGCGCCGAGGACCAGGCCGAGGTGGCCGGCGATGGTCCCGTCGAGCAGCCAGACGGTGGTGGTGCGGCCGCTCACCCGGGCGGCGTCCACCTTGGCCTGGAGGTGGGCGGTGGCGGCGGGCACCAGGGGCCAGGCGGCGGCGGCCGCGACGGCCGCGAGGACCAGGGAGTCCACGGCCCGCGCCACGACCCGACGCCCCAGCCCGGCGGGCCGCACGGCCCGCTCGGCCATCCGCTCGAACACGTCCCGCGGGGTGGCCTCCCGGCGGCCTGTGGCCTCCCGGCCGCCTGTGGCCTCCCGGCGGGGGGCGGGTGCTTCGGCGGACTCCCCTCGGGGCTGCCAGCCCCCGCGGGCCGACTCCCGCCGGGAGGCGGGGCCTTCGCGGCGGGACCCCGCAGCCTCGGCCCCACCGCGTGGGGGCCAGGGCTCGGCAGGGGCCTCCCGGTGGGGTGCCTGGGACCCGGGGGCGGCCTGCCTGCGCGGGGCGGGGGCTTCGGCGGGCTCGCCGCGGGGGCGCCAGGCCTCGCCGGGGGCTTCGCGGCCCGGCGCCTCGGCGCCGTCCCGGCGCGGGGGCCAGGGCTGTGCTTCGGCTGCGTCCCCCCGGGGCTGCCAGCCCCCGGGGGCCGACTCCCGCCGGGAGGCGGGGCCTTCGCGGCGGGACCCCGCAGCCTCGGCCCCACCGCGCGGGGCCCAGGGCTCGGCAGGGGCTTCGTGGCGGGGGGCCGGAGCCTCGGGCTCACCCCGCGGGGTCCAGGCTTCCGCGGGGGCCTCGCCGCGCGGGGGCCAGGGCTCGCCGGGGGCTTCGCGGCGGGACCCCGGAGCGTCGGCCTCGCCGCGCGGGGGCCAGGGCTCGGCGGGGGCTTCGCGGCGGGACCCCGGAGCGTCGGCCTCGCCGTGTGGGGGCCAGGGGGTGTTCGGGGGTGTGGTGGGGGGTTCTGCGTGGGGGGATCGGGACTCCGGCGGGGGTGTGGTCCTGGTTGCCGGGATCGAGGGGCGCGTGCCCGCCGGGCGGGGCGGCCAGGGCTCGGGGCGGGTCGGGGGCTCCGGGGGCGCGGGCGTCGTCTCGGGCCATGAGGACGTCAGGCCGGATCCTCTGGAGCCGCCGGACCCGCCGGGCGCGTCGGGCCACGCCTGGGAGGGGGAGGGGGACGCGGCCGCCGGGGAGCGGGCCGACAGGATCCCGGCCGCGGCGGACGGCGTACGGGCGAGGGAGATCCCGGCGGCGGGGGCCCGGGCAGGGACCGGGGCCGGCCGGCCGGGCTCCGGCTCGGGCGCCGGGCCCGGCCGCTGCCCGCGCTCCGCCAGGCTGCCCCCGGACGCCGGGTCCGCCCACTGCCCGCGCTCCGCCGGGCCGCCCTCGGACGCCGGGTCCGCCCACTGCCCGCGCTCCGCCGGGCTGCCCTCGGACGCCGGGTCCGGACGCTGTCCGGGCTCCGCGGGGCTGCCCCACGACACCCGGTGGTCGCGCGGCCCGCCGAAGCCGGCCTGGTGGAGGGGATCGGCCTGCCACACCGCCTGCCCGCCCGCCGGCCCCGCGGCCGGCCCGGCCTCCCGCTCCGGCACCGCCTCCGTCGCCGAGGTCTGGTCCAGGAACACCGGCCCCGTCTCCTCCACCGGCACGGACACCGGCACCGGCACCGCCGGGGCAGGTCGGCTCGTACCCGGAACCCAGGCGGCGCCGTTCCAGTACCGGACGTATCCGGGGATGGACGGATCGGGGTAGTAGCCCTCGCGGGCCGCGTGCTCGCCGTCACCAGGGGAGGCCGTCAATGTCCCCAACTCCGATCGTGGCTTGAGGCATGTGCAGGGGAGGACCATAGCCAAGAACCGCCCCCCGACAGGTCGGGTAACGGGAGATTCCAAACCTTCGGGCGAACCCCGGGCCATGCGACTGTTTCCGGTCACCCGACAGAATTCGGCCAACCTTCGATTCGCCCCACGAAGTCGCGTCATACCCGGGCACACGGCAGCTCTCTCCGGATGTGGGGCGCGCTCCGCGCCCGCGCACCGAACCGAAGTGAGGCCGTCATGCACCACCCCGTCATCGAGCGCGAGCTGGAACTCAAGCTGGTCCTGTCCCCCGAGCGCAGCATCCCCGTCCCCGCGCGGCTCCTCTACCTCACGGACGACCCGTACGCCGTCCACATCACCTTCCACACCGGCTCCAGCGCCCCCGTCAACTGGACCTTCGCCCGCGAGCTGCTGGTCGAGGGGGTGTTCCGCCCGTGCGGCCACGGCGACGTCCGGATCTGGCCCACCAAGATCGACAACAGGTCCGTGCTCTGCATGGCGCTCAGCTCGCCCGACGGCGACGCCCTGCTGGAGGCCCCCGCCGCCTCCGTGTCGGCCTGGCTGGAGCGCACCCTGCGCATCGTCCCGCCCGGCAGCGAGGCCGAGCGGCTCGGCCTGGACGACGCCCTGGCCGAGCTGCTGGCCCCGACCCCGGCCGACGAACTGTGGCTGCGCGACCCCTGGCCCTCGGACGAGTCCGCCGAGGGGGACCTGTGACGCCGGCCGGGGAATCCGCCGGGAAGTCCGCCGGGGAATCCGCCGGCGGGTCAGAACAGCTTGCCCGGATTCAGCAGGCCGAGCGGGTCGAAGGCGGCCTTGACCGCCCGCTGCATCTCCAGCCCCACCGGGCCGAGTTCGCGGGCCAGCCATTCCTTCTTCAGCACGCCCACCCCGTGCTCGCCGGTGATGGTCCCGCCCAGCGAGAGCCCCAGCGCCATGATCTCGCCGAAGGACTCGCGGGCCCTCCGCGTCTCGTCCTCGTCGGCGGGGTCGAAGCAGACGATCGGGTGGGTGTTGCCGTCGCCCGCGTGCGCGCAGACCCCGATGAGCAGGTCCTGCGCACGGGCGATCGCGGCCGTGCCGTCCAGCATCTCGCCGAGCCGCGAGCGCGGTACGCACACGTCGTCGATCATCGTCGCGGGCCGGAGCGCCTCCAGCGCGGGGAAGGACATCCGGCGGGCCTGGAGCAGCAGTTCCGATTCCGCCTCGTCCTCGGCGGGCACGACGGCGGTGGCCCCGGCGGCCGTGCACAGCTCCCCCACGGCCGCGAGGTCCTCGGGGGCGTGCGGGGTGTCGAAGGCGGCGAGCAGCAGGGCATCGGTGGCCTCCGGCAGGCCCATCTTGCCCAGCGCGTTGACGGCCCGGACGGTCGTACGGTCCATCAGTTCGAGCAGCGAGGGGGTCAGGCCGGCCTCCATGACGGCGCAGACGGCCGCGCAGGCGGCCGCGACGGAGGGGAACTCCGCGGCCAGCGCGAGCTGCCGGGGCGGCGCCGGGCGCAGCGCGAGGACGGCCCGGACGACGATGCCGAGGCTGCCCTCGGAGCCGACGAAGAGCCGGGTGAGGTCGTATCCGGCGACGCCCTTGGCGGTACGCCGGCCCGTGCTCAGCAGCCGCCCGTCGGCCAGGACCACGTCGAGGCCCAGGACGTACTCGGCGGTGACCCCGTACTTGACGCAGCACAGCCCGCCGGAGGCGGTGCCGATGTTGCCGCCGATGGTGCACTGCTCCCAGCTGGAGGGGTCGGGCGGGTAGTACAGGCCCTGTGCGGCGACGGCCCGCGAGAGCACCGCGTTGACCACGCCCGGTTCGACGACGGCGATCCGGTCGACGGCGGAGATCTCCAGGATCCGGTCCATCTTGACGAGGGACAGCACGATGCAGCCGTCGGAGGCGTTGGCCCCGCCCGACAGGCCGGTACGGGCGCCCTGCGGGACCACGGGGACCCGTAGGGCGGTCGCGGTGCGCATGACGTGCTGGACCTGTTCCACGGTCCGGGGCAGGACCACGGCGGCGGGGGTGCCCGCGGCGCAGAAGCTGGCCATGTCGGTGGCGTAGGAGGCGGTCACCTGGGGGTCGGTGAGCAGGGCCTCGGCGGGAAGGCCTGTCAGCAGGCTCGATCGAAGACGTGCGAAGAGATCGTCATCCATGGTGCCAGTGTGGGTGCGGGCGGGGGCGCCTGGGGGACCATCGGTGTGAACACGGCCGCGACCGGCTTCGGGCACCCCGGAGAGCTCTTCATATTGACGCACAGTGAGCCCATGGACCGTATCGACCGTATCGACGAGGAATCGCAGACCCCGGCGCCGCCCGTGACCTTCACCGGCCGCAAGACGCTCGTGGCGGCCGCGGTCGCGGTGGTCCTGATCGCGGGGGCCCTGCTGATCCGGCCGGCCCGCACCGGGGACGACGCCCGCCCGCCGGGGCCGAGCGAACGGGCCGCGGCGGCGGTCGGGATGGGCGCGCCGGCCGCGGCGGTGGACCTGACGGCGCTGGTCGCGGACCGCGAGAAATGGCTGGCGAAGCACGCGGACGACGATGCCTCGTGGGCCGTTCTGGGCGGTGCCTACCTGGAGCAGGCGCGGCGCTCCGCGGACCCGGCCTGGTTCCCGAAGGCGGAGAAGGCCCTCAAGCGGTCCCTGGAGGTCCGCCCGGCCGAGAAGGGCAACTTCGACGCGATGACGGGCATGGGCACGCTGGCCAATGCCCGTCGGGACTTCGGGACCGGGAAGAAGTGGGGCGAGCTGGTGCGGGCGCAGTCCCCGAAGCGGTGGACGGCGTACCCGGTGCTGGTGGACGCGTACACGGGGCTGGGCGAGTACAAGGCCGCGCAGGCGGCGATGGAGCGGCTGTTGGAGCTGCGGCCGGGGCTGGCGGCGTACGTGCGGGCCTCGCAGGTCTACCGGGACCGCGGCTGGCGCGAGGACGCGGTCGTCGCGATGGAGCACGCGGCGGGCGCGGCCAAGGGTCCGGCGGAGAAGGCGTACGCGCTGTTCCGGCTCGGGGAGCTGTCCTGGGAGCGGGGCGAGGCGGCGGAGGCGCTGCGGCTGTACGAGGGCGCGCTGCGGACGGATCCGGCGCAGGCGGAGGCGCTGGGCGGCCGGGCCCGGGCGCTGGCCGCGCTGGGGCGCGGCGGGGAGGCGGTACGGGACTACCGGATGGCGCTGGGCCGCACTCCGGTGCCGCGGCTGGCGCTGGAGCTGGGCGAGCTGCTGGACGCGCTGGGGCGCGAGGAGGAGGCGCGGCTGCCGTACGACATGCTGGGCGCGCTGTCGGTACGGGACGGCGCGAACGGGGTCGACGACGACGTGGTGCTGGGCCTGTACGAGGCGGACCACGGGGATCCGGCGGCGGCGGTGCGGCGGCTGTCGGACGAGTGGTCGCGGCACAAGAGCGTGCAGGTCGCGGATGCGCTGGGCTGGGCGCTGCACAAGACGGGTGAGGACTCGGCGGCGCTGGAGTACGCGAAGAAGGCGACCGATCTGGGGCTGCGGAGCGCCGACTTCGCCTATCACCGGGCGATGATCGAGCGGGCGCTGGGGGACGAGGCGGCGACGCGGCGCCACCTGCAGGAGGCGATGCGGACGAATCCGCACTTCTCGCCGCTGCGGGGGCCGTTGGCGAAGGAGGCCCTGGCGGCGGTCGGGCAGCCGGCGGCGGGCGGGCCGGAGAACATGCGGCCGACCCGGCCGTGGGTGGCGCCGGAGCTCCCGAAGGCCGCGCAGCCGGCGGCAAAGCCGAAGCCGAAGCCTGCGACGCCGAAGCCGACCCCGTCCCCGTCCTCCCGCTGACCGAGCCGCGGCCCTCCCCTCACGGGGCCGCGACCCGGCAGGTCCACAACCTGGGGCTCCGCCCCAGACCCTCCCCCAGACTCCGTCCGGGGGGACCCCCGCGCCTCAAACGCCGGCGGGGCTGGTTTTGGCCGGCGTCAGCCTGCACGTGCACGCAGCGAAACAGGGCATCCAACCCAGCCCCGCCGGCGTTTGAGGCGCCGCCGGAGGCAAACCCGACCCGACGGCCGGCAGTCGCGACCCCCCGGCCGGAGCCAGGGGGTCGGGGGAGGCGCGGAGGTTACAGGTTGCCGCGCTTGGCCTGCTCCCGCTCGATCGCCTCGAACAGCGCCTTGAAGTTGCCCTTGCCGAAGCCCATCGACCCGTGCCGCTCGATCATCTCGAAGAAGACGGTGGGCCGGTCCTGCACCGGCTTGGTGAAGATCTGCAGCAGGTAGCCGTCCTCGTCGCGGTCGACGAGGATCTTCAGCTCGCGCAGGGTCTCCACCGGCACCCGCGTCTCGCCCGCCCACTCGCCGAGCGTGTCGTAGTACGAGTCCGGCGTGTCCAGGAACTGCACGCCCGCCGCCCGCATGAAGCGGACCGTGGCCACGATGTCGTTGGTGGCCAGCGCGATGTGCTGGACGCCCGCGCCGCCGTAGAAGTCCAGGTACTCGTCGATCTGCGACTTCTTCTTCGCGATCGCCGGCTCGTTGATCGGGAACTTCACCTTCAGGGTGCCGTCCGCGACCACCTTGGACATCAGCGCCGAGTACTCGGTCGCGATGTCGTCGCCCACGAACTCCTTCATGTTCGTGAAGCCCATGACCTTGTTGTAGAAGGCGACCCACTCGTTCATGCGGCCGAGCTCGACGTTGCCCACGCAGTGGTCGATGGCCTGGAAGGTGCGCTTGGCCGGGGGCTCGACCATCGGGTCGACGGAGACGAAGCCCGGCAGGTAGGGGCCGGTGTAGTCGCCGCGCTGCACCAGGGTGTGGCGGGTCTGGCCGTAGGTGGCGATCGCGGCCAGCGTGACCGTGCCGTGCTCGTCCTTGACCTCGTACGGCTCGTCCAGGCCGCGGGCGCCGTGCTCGACCGCGTAGGCGTACGCCGCCCGCACGTCCGGGACCTCGATGGCCAGGTCGATCACGCCGTCGCCGTGGTCGGCGACGTGCTCCGCGAGGAAGCGGCCGCGGTCGGTCGTCGCCTTGATGACGGAGGTGAGGACGAAGCGCGCGGCCCCGTTGGTGAGGACGTAGCTGGCCGTCTCGCGCACGCCGTTCTCCGGTCCGGAGTAGGCGACGAGCTTCATGCCGAAGGCGGTGGAGTAGTAGTGCGCAGCCTGCTTGGCGTTGCCGACGGCGAAGACGACCGCGTCCATGCCCTTCACCGGGAAGGGGTCTGCCTCACGCGCGGTGTGGGGGGTGGTGGCGAGGTTCGTCGAAGACTCAGTCATGAGGGCAGAGTCCCGCCGATCCACAAGCTGCGCAATAGTTTCCTGTTTGGCTGTACAGAGTGACCAGTGGAGGCGGAGGATGGCTGAAACATCTGTGCACTATGACCACCATGGAGGCCCCGTGGGCATCGATGAACTCGACGGCCGTCTGATCGTCCTGCTCGCCCGCGAGCCCCGGATCGGGGTCCTGGAGGCCTCCCGGCGGCTCGGGGTGGCGCGCGGGACCGTGCAGGCCCGTCTCGACCGGCTTCAGTCGAACGGCGTCATCCGCGGCTTCGGTCCGCAGGTCGATCCCGCGGCCCTCGGCTACCCGGTCACCGCCTTCGCCACGCTGGAGATCAAACAGGGCCAAGGGGTCGACGTACGGGCCCACTTGGACGGGGTGCCGGAGGTGCTGGAGCTGCACACCACCACGGGGCACGGGGACATGCTGTGCCGGCTCGTGGCCCGGTCCAACGCCGATCTCCAGCGGGTGATCGACCGTGTTGTCGGATTTGATGGCATCGTGCGGGCTTCGACCGCGATTGTCATGGAGAATCCCGTACCCTTGCGGATCATCCCACTGGTCGAACAAGCGGCCGAGGACGACAGCCGATAGGACGAGGTGACGCGGTGTGAGTTTCTGGAGGTACGTCTCCGCCCGCCACGAACAGCTCCTCACCGACGCCTTCCAGCACGCCAGCGTGGTCTTCCAGTGCATGGTCATCGCGACCGTGCTCGGCCTCGCGATCGGCCTGCTCTCCTACCGCAGCAACTGGGGCGGCGACCTCGCCATCACCTCCACCGCCACGATCCTGACCATCCCCTCCCTGGCCCTGATCGGCCTGCTGATCCCCATGGTCGGGCTCGGGGTGCCGCCGACCGTGATCGCCCTGACCCTGTACGGGCTGCTGCCGATCGTCCGGAACTCGATCGTCGGCCTGCGCGGGGTCGACCCCGCCCTGGTCGACGCGGCGACGGGCATCGGGATGTCCCGCACCGCCCGGCTGCTGAAGATCGAGCTCCCGCTCGCCTGGCCGCCGATCCTCACCGGGATCCGCGTCTCCACCCAGATGCTGATGGGCATCGCCGCGATCGCCGCGTACGCCTCCGGGCCGGGACTCGGCAACGAGATCTTCCGCGGGATCGCCTCGCTGGGCAGTGCCAACGCCATCAACCAGGTACTGGCGGGGACGATCGGCATCGTCATCCTCGCCCTGCTCTTCGACGCCGCGTACGTCCTGCTCGGCCGTCTGACCATCCCGAGGGGAATCCGTGTCTGAGTCCGAGTCCGCGTCCGCGTCCGCCGGCGCCGACGGCCCGGGAACCACCTCGGGCGCGACGATCCGGCTGGAGAACCTCACCAAGCGCTACCCCGGCAACCCCAACCCCTCCGTCGACGACGTCTCGATGGAGATCAAGGCGGGCGAGACGGTCGTCTTCGTCGGCCCCTCGGGCTGCGGGAAGTCCACCACCCTCAAGATGATCAACCGGCTGATCGAGCCCACCTCGGGCCGGATCCGCATCGGCGACGAGGACGTCACCGACATGGACCCGGTGAAGCTGCGCCGCAAGATCGGGTACGCGATCCAGTCCTCCGGCCTGTTCCCGCACATGACGGTCGCCGAGAACATCGCCCTGGTCCCGAAGATGACCGGCTGGTCCAAGGCCAAGGTCAAGGACCGGGTGGAGGAGATGCTCGACCTGGTCGGGCTGGATCCGCGCGAGTTCCACGGCCGCTACCCGCGCCAGCTCTCCGGCGGCCAGCAGCAGCGCGTCGGAGTGGCCCGGGCCCTGGCCGCCGACCCGCCCGTCCTGCTCATGGACGAGCCGTTCGGCGCGGTGGACCCCATCACCCGCGACCACCTCCAGGACGAGCTGATCCGGCTCCAGCACGAGCTGCACAAGACGATCGTCTTCGTCACCCACGACTTCGACGAGGCCATCAAGCTCGGCGACCGGATCGCGGTGCTCCGCGAGCGCTCGCACATCGCGCAGTTCGACACCCCCGAGGCCATCCTCACCAACCCCGCCGACGACTTCGTCTCCGGCTTCGTCGGGGCCGGCGCGGCCCTCAAACGGCTCAACCTGACCCGCGTACGGGACGTGGGCATCGCCGCCTTCCCGACCGTCTCGGTGGACGATCCGCTCCAGCAGATCTTCAACACCCTGCGCGACGGCACGACCAACGAGCTGCTGATGCTCGACCGGCGCGGCCGCCCCTACAAGTGGCTGCGCCGCGGCGACCTGATGCGCGCCAAGGGCTCCCTGGCCCGGGCCGGCCAGCTGGTGCACGACACCGTCACCCGGGACGCGACCCTGCACGACGCCCTGGAGGCGGTCCTCACCGACAGCGGCGGCCGGGTCGCGGTCACCGGCCGGCGCGGCGAGTACATCGGCGTCGTCGACATGGAGACCCTGCTGAACTCGGTGCACGAGATGCTGGAGGCCGACCGGCTCACGGCCGCCGAGCACCGGCACGACCTGGAGGAACTGCGCCACCACCGGACCGAACGGGAGCTGGAGGGCGGTGCGGGCGACTCGTGAGCACCGGGAACTCCGCACCGGGCGGCCGTCCGCAGGGCGAACGGCCTCCGGGCGAACACGAGGTCAAGGGGCACTCGTTCAGGGACCTCGTCCTGCGGGACGACGAGCTGGTCGAGGCCGAGGAGGCCCCGGCTCCGGCGCCCCCGCCCCGCCGGATCACCTGGCGCAGGCTGGTCCTGCCGCCGGCCGCGCTGGCCCTGGTCCTGCTGGCCACCTACCTGTGGATCAGCAACATCACCCTCGACTCCATCGCCGAGAACTCCCTCTCCGGCGGCAACGTCGAGCTGCGGCTGTGGCAGCACATCCAGCTCACCGCGATCTCCACGTTCTGGGTGCTGGTCATCGCGATCCCGCTGGGCATCGCCCTCACCCGCGGCGGGCTGCGCCGGGCCGCGCCGCTGGTCACCGCGGTCGCCAACATCGGCCAGGCCACCCCCGCGATCGGCCTGCTGGCGCTGCTGGTGATCTGGCTCGGCATCGGCCCGTCGACGGCGATCATCGGCATGGTCGCGTACGCCGTGCTGCCCGTGCTGTCCAACACGGTCGCGGGGCTGCGGGCGATCGACCCGCAGCTGGTGGAGGCGGCCCGCGGGATCGGCATGTCGGCCACCGGGACCCTCGCGAAGGTGGAACTGCCGCTGGCGGTCCCGCTGATCCTCGCGGGCGTCCGGACCGCCCTGGTCCTCAACGTCGGCACCGCCACCCTGGCCACCTTCGGCGGCGGCGGGGGCCTGGGCGATCTGATCACCTCCGGGATCCAGACGCAGCGGATGCCGGTGCTGATCCTGGGCTCGGTCCTGACCGTGCTGCTCGCCCTGTTCGTGGACTGGCTGGCCTCGCTGGCGGAGACGGTCCTGACCCCGCGCGGGCTGGAGGCGTAGATGGGCACCTCGCGTACCTGGCTCACCTCGCGCGGCTCGCGTACCTCGCGTACCTCGCGTACCTCGCGCGGCTCGCGGGCACGGGCGGCCGTCGGCGCGGTGGCGCTGCTGGCCCTCGCGGGCTGCGGGCTCAAGAGCGGATCGCCGATGGCGGACGACGTCGTACCGGGCTCGGTGGGGCAGGGGCAGCCCCTCAAGGGCGCCACGCTCACGGTCACCTCGAAGAACTTCAGCGAGAACATCGTGCTCGGCCAGATGATCGGCCTGATCCTCAAGGCCGCCGGCGCGGAGGTCGTCGACCGGACCAACCTGCCCGGCTCGATCAGCTCGCGCGAGGCGGTCCGCAAGGGCGACGCGGACGTGATGTACGAGTACACGGGCACGGCCTGGATCACCTACCAGGGCAACGCGGAGCCGATCGACGACCCGCGGCGGCAGTGGGAGGCGGTGCGGGACGCGGACGTGAAGAACGGGGTGGCGTGGCTGCCGCCGTCCACGCTCAACAACACCTACACCCTGGCGATCAGCAAGAAGAACAACGCCAAGTACGGGCTGAAGACGCTCTCGGACGTGGCGAAGCTGGTGCGGGAGGACCCGTCGGCGGTGACCCTGTGCGTGGAGAACGAGTTCGCCTCGCGCGACGACGGGCTGCCGGGCATGGAGAAGGCGTACGGGATGAAGATCCCGACGGCCAACATCCAGAAGATGGACGCCGGGATCATCTACACGCAGGTCTCGAAGTCCGACTCCTGCCTGCTGGGCGAGGCGTTCACCACGGACGGTCGGATCAAGGCCATGGACCTGGACACCCTCGTCGACGACCGGAAGTTCTTCCCCAACTACAACGCGGCCCCGGTGGTCCACGCGAAGACGCTCGCCGAGTACCCGGTGATCACGGAGCTGCTGGACCCGCTGACGAAGCGGCTCACGACGCAGGTGGCTCGGGAGCTGAACGCCAAGGTGGACGTGGACGGGCAGGATCCGCACGAGGTGGCCAAGGACTGGCTCCTGAAGGAGGGCTTCATCAAGGAGGGCTGAGCCCCGCTTCGTCGAGGCCGCGCCCGGGCGCGGCGAGGGCCGCGAGCGGTGGTGATGACCAACGGCCTGGACCAGGGGTGACGATGGCCCTGTCCGGGCTCGGCGCGGGCGTGCTCGACCCGATCCTGGCCACGATCGTGTACGAGAGGGTGCCGGAGGAACTGCGCAGCCGGGTCTCGGGAGTGAGCACGGCGGGCTGCGAGCCGGCCATGCCGATGGGCGGGCCGGCCGCGGTACCCGTCAGCAGGACGGAGCGTCCTCGCCGCGGTTCAGTGCCCGCAGGGAGTTCACCGCGTCCGTCAGAGACGTGACGGGGATCAGCCGGAGCCCTTCGGGGAGCTCGGACTGCGCGTCCGAGCACTCGGCCTTCGGTACGAGGAACACCGTCGCCCCGTCGCGCCGCGCGGCCTGCGTCTTCAGGGCGACCCCGCCGACCGCGCCGACCTCGCCGTTCGCGGCGATGGTGCCCGTACCGGCGATGGTGCGCCCGCCGGTGAGGTCGCCTCCGCTGCCGTCGCCGTCGAGCTTGTCGACGATGCCGAGGGAGAAGAGCAGTCCGGCGCTGGGCCCGCCGACGTCGGCGAGGTTCAGGTCGACCTTCACGTCCTTGGGGTCCTTGTGGAGAAAGCCGAGGGCGGCCTCGGCGGCGGCCGACTGGGATTTGGCCATTTCCTCCAGGTTGTGCTGCTCGATCTCCTTGTCGGTTCCGCCCGAGGAATAGACGACTTCCTTGGGCATGACGGCCCGGGAGCTGTCGAACCAGTTGTCGAGGAGCTCGGGCAGGTTCACCGTCGTGGACGGGCCGGTGGCCTGGATGGTGGTCATCCGCAGCTGGCCCGTGGTCGGCCGGGTCGGCGCACCGGCGACCGTGATGACGGGCTTCCCGTCCCGCTCGCCCAGCACGTCGGCCGTGAGCCCGGGCTGGGCGACCACGAAAGGCAGCGGCGCAAGGACCGCAACGGCGAACAGCCCGACCACGGGCACGGCACAGACGGCCAGGGCAACGGGACGCGGCATCCGCAGAAGACGAGAGAGCACCCAGCCAATCTATCTGCCCGACCACCCCACCCCACCAGCCCCGCCGGGCAACGCCCAGCCCGGCCCAAACCAGCCCCGCCGGCGTTTGAGGCGCGGGGGTCCGGGGGCAGCGCCCCCGGCAACGGCGCCGCACCCGACCCACGACCCGAGACCGGAAGGCCGGGAGGCGACCGCCAAGCCCGCGGCCTAGCGAAGGGCGTCGGCCACCTCACGCGCCGCGTCCACGACCCGCGGCCCCACCCGCTCCGGCACCGCGTCCGCCAGCATCACCACGCCCACGCTGCCCTCCAGCCCGGTTATCCCCACGAGCGGCGCGGCAGCGCCACTGGCGCCCGCTTCCAGCTCCCCGTGGGTCAGCGTGTACCCCGGCTCGATCAAGGCTCCCTGACGGGCGGCCAGAATGGCCCGCCCCGCGGCCCCGCGGTCCAGCGGGTGGCGGAAGCCGGCCCGGTAGGCCACGTGGTAGTCCGTCCAGGTCGGCTCGACGACGGCGACGGCCAGCGCCTCGGTGCCGTCGACGAGGGTCAGGTGCGCGGTGGCACCGATGTCCTCGGCGAGCGACCGCAGCGCGGGCAGGGCCGCCTCGCGTACGAGCGGATGCACCTGCCGGCCCAGCCGCAGCACCCCGAGCCCGACCCGGGCCCGGCCGCCGAGGTCACGGCGGACCAGGGCGTGCTGCTCCAGGGTGGCCAGGAGCCGGTAGACCACGGTGCGGTTCACACCGAGGCGGTTGGAAAGCTCGGTGACGGTCAGACCGTGGTCGGTGTCGGCGAGCAGTTTGAGGACTCTGAGCCCTCTGTCGAGAGTCTGGGAGGTTTCCGCGGTCACGACGCCTCTCCCTCTTTCGGTGAGCGGCGGTGACTCTCGGGGTGGCACGCCGCCGGTCCCGCGGCGGCGCACGGAGAGGCCGCCGGTAGCGGCCATGGCACCGGCTGCGCTCCCGCGGCGGCGCTGCCACGGTGCGTTCGATGCGGGGACAGTAGCGAGCGGGTCCGCTCAGCGGAAGGCCTCGTCCAGAATCCGGGCGCCTGCTACCGCTTTATGCCGGTTCCTGATCGACCCTGGTGTCGATTCGTGACCTCGTTCCCTCCAAGAGCCCTTTGCCCCGCGCTTACTCTGATCTTGTCGGGAACGACACCCGGGATCACCGGCGCCCGCGTCCGTACGCACGAACGGGGCCCGCACTCACCCGCGTACGAACCCCGTTCCCGACGACCGTCCCGACGACCGTCCGGTCACCGCGCCCGCGAACATCGGAACCACCACCGGCCCCGGCACCGGCCCTGGCTCCGGCACCGGCACCGGCACCGGCACCGGCACCTCACCGCATCCGGGTGGCCCACTCCTGCACCTTCTTGATCCGCTCGCGCAGCTGCCCCGCCGTCGCCTCCGCGCTCGGCGGCCCGCCGCACACCCGGCGCAGCTCCGTGTGGATGACCCCGTGCGGCTTGCCGCTCTGGTGGACGTACGCACCCACCATCGTGTTGAGCGACTTGCGCAGCTCCAGCAGCTCCTTGTGCGAGACCACGGGCCGCCGGTCGGCCGGCAGCTCCAGCAGGTCCGCCTCCGCGTCCGGCTTGCGCCGGCTGTGCGCGATCTGCCGCGACTGGCGCTTCTGCAGCAGCATCTGCACCTGGTCCGGTTCGAGCAGCCCGGGGATGCCGAGGTAGTCCTGCTCCTCCTCGCTGCCCGGGTGCGCCTGCATGCCGAACTCGGCGCCGTCGTACAGCACCCGGTCGAAGACGGCGTCGGACTCCAGCGCCTCGAAGGACATCTGCTCGTCCTCGCCGGTGTCCTCGTCCTCCTGCTTGTTCGCCTCGTCCATCTCCTTCTCGGACTCGGCGTACGGGTCCTCCTCGCCCTGCTTCTTCGGCTTGTCGAGGACGTGGTCGCGCTCGACCTCCATCTCGTTCGCGAAGCCGAGCAGGTAGGGGATGGTCGGAAGGAACACGGACGCGGTCTCGCCACGTCTGCGCGATCGCACGAAGCGCCCGACGGCCTGGGCGAAGAACAGCGGCGTCGAGATGGTCGTCGCGTACACGCCGACCGCGAGCCGTGGCACGTCGACGCCTTCGGACACCATGCGGACCGCGACCATCCAGCGGCTGCCGTCGGCACTGAACTCGTCGATCCGCTTCGACGCGCCGGTGTCGTCGGACAGTACGACGGTCGCCTTGGTACCCGTGATCTCGCGCAGCAGTTTGGCGTACGCGCGTGCCGAGTCCTGGTCGGAGGCGATGACCAGGCCGCCCGCGTCGGGAATGCCCTTCCTGACCTCCGTCAGCCGCTGGTCGGCGGCGCGCAGCACGTTCGGCATCCAGTCGCCGCGCGGGTCCAGGGCCGTGCGCCAGGCCTGCGAGATGGCGTCCTTGGTCATCGGCTCGCCGAGCCGCGCGGCGATCTCGTCGCCGGCCTTCGTGCGCCAGCGCATGTTGCCGCTGTAGGAGAGGAAGATGACCGGCCGGACGACGCCGTCGCCGAGCGCGTTCCCGTAGCCGTAGGTGTAGTCGGCGGAGGACCGCCGGATCCCGTCGTTGCCCTCCTCGTAGGCGACGAAGGGGATGGGGTTGGTGTCGGACCGGAAGGGCGTACCGGTCAGGGCCAGGCGCCGGGTCGCCGGGTCGAAGGCCTCCAGGCAGGCCTCGCCCCAGGACTTCGAGTCGCCCGCGTGGTGGATCTCGTCGAGGATCACCAGGGTCTTGCGCTGCTCGCAGCGGTTGCGGTGCAGCATCGGGCGCACGCCGACGCCGGCGTAGGTGACGGCGACCCCGTGGTAGTCCTTGCTCAGCGGCCCTGCGGAGTACTCCGGATCCAGCCGGATGCCTATCCGCGCGGCGGCGTCGGCCCACTGCTTCTTCAGGTGCTCGGTCGGCGCGACCACGGTGACCTGCTGCACGACGTGGTGGTGCAGCAGCCAGGAGGCGAGGGTGAGCGCGAAGGTGGTCTTTCCGGCGCCGGGGGTGGCGACCGCGAGGAAGTCCCGCGGCTGGTTCTGGATGTAGCGGTCCAGCGCCCCCTGCTGCCAGGCGCGCAGCTTGTTGGCGGTACCCCAGGGGGCACGGCCGGGGAAGGCGGGTGAGAGGTGGTGGGAGGCGGTAGTAGTCACGGTCTCCGGTTCGTCGCTCTCGGCAGTCGTACGTAGGACAACCGGGCCACCTTACCGGGACGGGCCGACCCGTCGAGGAGGGACAGGCCCATGACCTCGGCGGGTGCGGCGAGCGTCACACCGGTTCGTGCGGCGCGGCGGTGCTCCTCGTACGGCGCGGCGGTGGCTTGGCCGCGGTCACTGCGCGGCGGTGGCTTCGCGGCGATCACTGCGCGGCGGTGGCTTCGCGGCGATCACTGCGCGGCGGTGGCTTCGCGGCGATCACTGCGCGGCGGTGGCTTCGCGGCGGTCACTGCGCGGGGGTGGCTTCGCGGCGATCACTGCGCGGGGGTGGCTTCGCGGCGGTGGCTGCGCGCCGGTCACGTCGCGCGGGTCACTTCGCGCGGGTCACTTCGCGCGGGTCACGTCGCGCGGGTCACGTCGCGCCGCTCACATCACGCCGGTCACTTCGCGGCGGGCTCGAGCCGGGTCGCGACCCACGCGCCCACCAGCGCCACGCAGGCCATCGGCAGGAACACCACCACGAACGCGGCGGGATGCGAGGCCGTCGCGGCCTCCCCCAGGGCGTGGCCGGCCCCCACCGCTCCCCCGCCCAGCGCGGCGAACGCCGCACCGCCCGCGGCCAGCAGCACCACATTGGCCAGGGCGTCGGAGATCTGCAGGGAGGCGGAGTTGGCCCCCGCCTCCTCCGGTGCCGACAGCTTCAGCAGCAGCACGCTGGTGGAGCCGATCACCAGGCCCATCCCCAGGCAGCCCATCGCCCAGGCCAGGGCCAGCGTCCACACCGGCACGGACTCGATCAGCACGGCGGGCGCCGCGGCGATGGCGAGGGCGACGAGCACCATCCCGCCCACCATCAGCCGTTCCCGGTACGGGGCCATCCGCCCCTTCGACTGGACCCACGAGCCGCCCGCCCAGGTCAGCCCGCCCAGCGCCAGCGAGAACCCGGCCATGGTCGGGCTCAGCCCCCGCTGGGTGACCAGCATCAGCGGTACGAAGCTCTCGGCCGCGATGAACGACCCCGCCGCGACCCCGCGCAGCAGCACCACCGACGGCAGCCCGCGCCGCGCCAGGTACGTCCCGCGCGGCAGCAGCCCCAGCACGGCCGGCACCAGCAGGGCCACGCCCGCGGCCGCCGGGAGCAGCGAGAGCCACCGCAGGTCCTGGGCGGCGTACTGGAGCAGGCCGGCGCCGAGCGAGATCCCGAAGGCGAGGCGGATCCGGCGCCGGTCGAAGGCGACGGGCGGTGCGTCGGGGTCCACCGGCCCGGAGGCGGTCCTGCGTATCGCGGGCAGCGCGACGGCGAGCGGAACGACGACGAGCACCGGGATGCCGAGGAACACCCACCGCCAGCCGAGGTGCTCGGTCACGGTCCCGGAGGCCAGCGGGCCGACGATGGACGGCACCACCCAGCTCGCGGCGAAGGCCGCCATGATCGCGGGCCGCAGCCGGTCCTCGTAGGCGCGGCTGACGACGACGTACAGGGCGACGATCACCAGCCCGCCCCCGAACCCCTGCACGGCCCGGCCGAGCACGAACAGCCCCATGAGGCCGGCGGTCCCGGACACGACGAGCCCGGTCGCGAAGGACGCGATCCCGACGGTGAGCGGCCGCAGCGGCCCCTGCCGGTCGGCCCACTGCCCGGACAGGACCATGCCGAAGAGGCTGGTGGTGAAGTAGGCGGAGAAGGCGAAGGCGTAGAGCCCGACCCCCTCCAGCTCCCGCGCGGCGACGGGCATGGCCGTCCCCACGGCGGTGGCCTCGAAGGCGATCAGGAACACGACGGAGATGATCCCGATGCTGAGCGTCCGGTACGCGGCCCCGAGGATCCCGCCCTGGGAGGGGGCCGGGATCGGCGCGGGTATCTGGGGCACACGGGGTTCAAGGGCACTCATCGCCCCAGAGTAAGGGGCGTCCCCGCTTTTGGACCCTGTCAATCGGACGGACCCCGCCTCGTCCCTTGGTCCTAGGACCAGGGACTGTGAACGGGGCATGGCATTCCCATTGCACCCACCGCACGCCCCTTCCCCCGGCGGGACCGGGGCCCATACGGTCATACCCATCACCACCCCACAGCCGTGTGCCCGAGTGGTTGAGGGACTCGCCTGCACAGTGTCTGACAGCGGGCTCCGCCCGCGGGGAGTTACGCCGGTTCGATTCCGGTCACGGCTTCCCCCGAAGGCCGCTCAGGACCCTCCTGAGCGGCCTTCGCCGTGCCGGGTGCGGCCCGGCGCTATGCCGTCCGGGCGGCCTTCTGCTTGACGACCAGCTTGTCCGGCAGGCCGCCGTTGTCCTTGCATCCGAGTTCTTTGGCCATGGCGAGGGACGCCGAGTGCACGATGGCGAGGTTCGCCTCACGCAGCTCGGGTTCATCCCCCTTGGACCCGTCCGACACCGTCACGCTCCCAGCGACGGGCACCGCTTTGTCGAGCCCTGCGAGGCGAGTGCTCGCGCAGTCGAAGAAGAGTTTCGCCTGATTCGATATCGCCAGCGCGTTGCGGCCCAGGTCGTACTCCCAGTAGTGGCCCTTCCCGCTCTCGCTGTTCTCCCCGGTCCGTTCCAGGTCACTCTGGATCTCGAAACCCACCGAGACCCGCCGCCGGTTCTGGTCGTCGAGCGGAGTGGCCTTGCAGGCTTGCCCACCGAGCGAGCCGCCCGCTTTCGCATAGCCCTGGGCCAGCACATCGGCCACCCACGCGATGCCGGCGCTCTCCCCGCTCTTCGGCGGCGCGAACACGGTGGCACCGCTGACCTTCTCCAGACCGCGCACCGCGTCAGGGGCAAGAATCTCCTCCGGACACACCTCCGCCGCGGAGAGCTCGGTCGGCACACTGGGCTTGTCCCCGTCCCCGCCACAGCCCGCGAGCAGGACCGCACTCACGAGGGCCAGGGCCGCCACCCGGCCGCGTCGCCCGCCAATTCCCGAACTCCCCCGAACCACCCTCGTACCTCACTTCTTCGTGACGGACTGATTGCCGGTGTGCTGTTCGATACCCCAGCCGAAGTTGTAGCCCGTCAGGTTGGACTGCTTCAGCGTCTCGTCGAACGGATCTTCCGGTCCCACGGGGTGCTGTTCCAGGAAATGCTTCACAGGCGAGCCGGCCATCGCCTCGCCATGGTTGTAGACACTGGCCCTGTCCTCGTGGGCCTTGTCCTCCACCTGTTCCTTCTTGCGCTCCGCTTCGGCATCCGACCAGTCCTTCACCAGGCCGCTCGCAACCTGCTCCAGCGCACCGCTGCCCGTGTCGACGGCGAGGGGCACCAGGACTGCTGCGGCGCCGGCGGCCGCCGCAGTCGCGGGCAAGAACGCGACGCCGGCCGCGATCGCCGCCGTGGTGCCGAACTCGATCCAGCCCGAGCGCTTCTCCACGGCCTTCTCGTAGTCCTCGACCCACTTCTTGGCGTCGGCATCGATCTGCTTCGCTCGGGACTCGTCCAAAATGCCCTGGAATTCGCCGCCCGTACGAGCCGCCTCCATCAGACCGCTCTGGTTCAGCTTGCCACCGGGCCCCACCTGAGACTCCAGCATCGAAGCCTGGAAGACCGACTCAGCACGGGACATGGTGAGATAGGAATCGGGATGCTGACCCAGACTGCTCAGGAACTTGCGAGCCGTATCCCGATCGAACGTCGCGTGCCCCTCCGCCACAGGTGCGAACACGCTCGTCGGGCCGTTCTCACGCAGGCTGTGGTTCAGGTCGTCGATATAACCTGCGCCCATGTTTCCCAGGCTGTCAGCCAGGGACGCCTGATTGTTCAGCAGCTTGGCATCGCCGCCGTACTTGGACACGACCTCTTGCATGATGCTTGACGACGTCTCGTCCCGGACCAGCTTCGGCGACGGGTCGTCCCAGGCGTGGCCGAGCGTCGCCGCCTCCAGGGCGTGCCCGAGTGCGTCCGGCATGTACTGCTGGACCTTCTTCAGGTCGTCCGGATTCATGCCTTCCATGTCGATCGTGAAGTCGTACTTCTCGTTGCCGAAGAAGTCGAGGTAATTCGTGATCGTCTTCTTGGCAGCGTCCTTGCCCAGATCGGCGGTACCGGACTTCTCGGTCCCGTCGTGGTTGTAAGCGTGCGGCGTGCGATCCGGGTCGAAGAATTCCTTGGCCGCGTCCGGGCTGTGCCCCATCGCCTCCAGGAAGCTGACCACCGGGTCGTAGCCTGCGCCGTTGACCCCGGAGGGGTTGAACAGGTTCTTGCCGTAGCCGTTCAGGTGCCGGGTCGAGTTGAAGAAGTCCGGGTCCTTGGCATGGATCTGGGTCGCGTGCTCGGCGATGGGGACCAGGAACTTGGGGTCGTAGCTGCCGTACCGCATGATGCCGCCGAGCAGTTGGTACCCGTACGGCGGGTTCTGGTCGTATTTCGCGAGCGGGATGTGCTGGGTACCCAGCTTGCGCAGCTCCTGCGCGAAGCTGTCCGGCAGATGCGGCTCGCTCTTGGAGCTGGTCGCGGTGGCCAGGTTGAGGCCCAGGTTCTTCTGGAGCTCCTGGACGTCCTTGAGCCGCTGCTCGTCGAGCTTCGAGTAATCGTAGGTATCGGTGGACATGTACCCGAAGAACTCGAGCGCGCCCTTGGGCCCGAGCGTTTCGTAGAAGTTCTTGGAGAACTCCGGAACCTTGGCGTTGTCCGCGAGCAGCTCGTTGAGTTCGACCAGTTCGTCGTGCTTGAGGTCCCGCCCCTTCTTGGCGAGGTCAGCGGCGCGCCCGGCCTGCTCCGCGTCGAGGCTGGAGTACTTCGGCCCGCTGAAGTCGTGCCCGTCCGTGACGTTCGCGCCCAGCGCGCGGGCCAGGGACTCGTCGGCGTCCGCGCAGTTGTCGACCAGCTGGTCCAGCTTCGCCTGCCAGGCCTTGCGGTTCTCCTCCTGCTTGCGCTTGAACTCGGGATAGTCCGGGTCGTGCCGGGCCGCGAATTCGACCTTCGGGTCCATCGGAACAGCCGAGACCTTGCCGGCCGCGTCGACACGGAACCCGGCCGCCGGGGCCTCCTCCTCGGCGGCCTTCTTCAGTGCGGCCCGAGCCGTCTTCATGGCGGTGTGGGCCTCGCTGAGGAGCTGGTGCACGCCCTTGGCCGCTTTGGCCGCGTCGTCGAACTCCTTGGCCGTCTTGCCGACGAACTCCCGGCCCACGCCAGCGGTGACCCCGCTCCATTCGGCCTTGTCGGCCTTCGTCTTCATGCCGTTGCGCGCCGCCTCGGCCAGCTCGTCCAGCTTGGCGACCATCGCCTTCCAGTCGGCGACGGCCGTCTGGAGCTTGTCCAGCGGGGCGTTCATCACGTTCTCGTACGTCAGCATGCGGGCGCCTACTTGAGGTATGAGTTGAGCGCGGACGTGGTGAAGTCGGCGCGCAGTTGCTCCTCGTCCTTGGCGTGGGAGGAGAGCGAGTAGTTCAGCCCGTTGGAGATGTTCGCGCAGGCGGCCACGAGGGTCTTCACCTGGCTCTCCCAGGAAGTGTTCGCCTTGCTCAGCGCCGCCCCGCTCGCGAAGTTCTCCTTCGTGAGCGCGCCCGCCGCCTCGGCGGTGGAGGTCGCGGCGTGCTTGCCGTCCGTCTGCAGCCGGGAGTGGAGCTTGTACGCCTCGGAGCCGATGGCGCCGATGTGGTCCTGGTTCAGATCGAGGCCGCCGCTCCCGCCGCCGCCCGGATCGACCGGGACCTGATTGAGCCGCATGGAGACGTTGGCGGCGGCCGTGGCGCGCGCCGCCGACCATTCCTCGTCGAACGACATCGCGTGAACTCCCTCGTCGGGTCGGGTCAGCGGTCAGCGGTCAGGGCTCAGCGGTTACGGCGTACGACGACGGCCGTGACGGCCCCGCCGATCAGCAGGCAGGCTCCCAGCCCGATTCCGATCCAGGGAAGGAGATTGCCCTCCTCCTTCTCCTCGGCCTGAGCCCCCGGCTTCGGCGAAGCCGCCGAGTCGGGAGCCTTGCCGTCCGCGGAGGCCGAGGGCGCCTTGGCCGCCGCCTCGGCAGCCGCCAGGTCGGGCAGCGGGAACTCGTTCGCCGGGCCGGGGTCACCGGGGGTGGGCACGGCGACGCGGGGGCGGACGACGCCGTAGCCGACGAAGTCGTTGCGCTGGGAGCCGTCGACGGGCTTGCCGGCGGTGTTCAGGAGAACGCGGAGCACTTGGTTGTTGGTCCAGTCGGGGTGCGCGGACCAGAGGAGGGCGGCGGAGGCGGAGGCGAGGGCGGTCGCGTCACTTGTGCCGTGACTCGTGCAGAGCCCCGTCTTGCCGGCGCAGCCCGTGACGATGTCGATGCCAGGAGCAGCCATGTCAATGAACGGGCCCTGCTGCGACTCCTTGGTCGGCTCTCCGCTGGCGTCCACGGCTCCGACACCCACCACTCCGGGGGTCGCGGCCGGGTACTTGACCGTCCTGTTGCCGTCATTGCCTGCGCCGGCGAAGATCAGCTTCCCTTTGGAGAGGGCATACTTCACCGCTTCGCTGCGCGCCTCGTCGTCCTTCGGCGTGCCACCGATCGCCAGGGAGATGTTGATGATCTTGGCGTCTGAGTCCGCTGCATAACGAATGGCAGCAGCCCACGATGGGGTCGCCAGCTGCATGTCGTGAGGTACTCGAATCGGAAGGATCTTGGCACCAGGTGCCAGTCCAAATGCCCCGTCACCGCTCGGGTGTTTTCCTGTTCCGGCAATGACTGCGGCCATGGTGGTGCCATGACTGCTGACATCCGTGCGCTCGTCACCCCTGGTGCTTTCGGGTTCGAAGTCCTTGCCGGGGAGCACTTGTCCTTCGAGCTCCGGGATGCGGTCGATGCCGCTGTCGATCACCGCGACGGTCACGCCTGTGCCCGTGCTGATCTTCCAGATGTCGTCGGCCTTCATGGCGTCGAGGTGCCACTGCTGCGATCGAATGGTCTCCGCGTGGGCCGGGGTCGCGGCGACCCCGGCCAGCAGCAGACCCACCAGGGCCGAGGTCGTCTTACGCATGCGCATCCCGTACAAAGTCCGTTCTGCTCAGTCGATCACCGGCGGAACAACACGACGGTTGCCCTGCCAGGTCTCTTCGTCCTCGGCCAGGTAGTCGGGGCGTTCGCCCCGCTGGTCATCGCGTCGCCTGCCCGGCGTAGGTGTACCCGCGCCCATGCCACCGGTGGCGTTCCGCACGAGGCCCGAACCGCCCTGGGTGAACGGCGTCGCCCGACCGCCCGCCGCAGGCTGACGCCCGCCGACGATACCTCCCGGCTCGGTGGCCAGTCGGCGGCCCCCGACGGGTGCGCCCGCTCCGGTAGGGGCACCGCCCAGGCCGCCGCCCATCATGCCGTTCACCGGGCGTCCGGCATGGCCGGCCTCCGTGCCGATGACCGTGCCGCGGGGGATGCCGGAGCCGGGTCCTGTCGGGGTCACCGGGCGGCCGCCCATGATGCCGGTGTCACGCGGGGGCAGACCGATCTTGCCCAAGGGCCCGCTCGTGCCGGGGACGGGCCCGAGCGGGCCGACGGGGCCGATGCCGGGGATCGTCTTCAACCCACCGACCGGCGGCAGGGGCACGGGCGGGGCGATGGCCACGGGAGCCGGACCGATGGGGGCCGTGGGGCCGGTGGGCGGCGCCGTCACCGGCGGCGCAGTCGGGTTCGGGAGCGTGGTGACGGTGTCGAGATCCACGTCCACGTTGCGGTCCGGGGGCACAGGAACGGGCGCCGTCGGCGTGACGTCCTGCCTGGGCGGATGCCCGGGAACCCAGCCCGGTTCGTTCGCGGAGCCGGTACTGCTCGGTGCCGACGAGGTATAGGACGGGCTTCCTGAGTAGCTCCCCGGTCCGGAACTTCCTCCGGAGCGATCCCTGTCCACGTCAGTGGCCACATGAGGCGGAATGAACACCTCCGGCGGCTTAGGAAACGTAGGAATCTCCGCCTTGTCCATCTCCGTCTTGGACAGCGCATACGACTGCGACAGCTTCGTCAGCGCGTCCACAGCCCGCGTATGGTCCCCGCTCAGCTTCGACCACGCCTCCTGGCCGAGCTGCTTCGCGTCCGGGTCGTTGTGGTACTTGCGGGAGATCTCGAGGTTCTCCTTGAGGGCGGCCTCTGCCCCGGCGTCGTACTTGGGCATGTGGATCTCGGACATGGTCTGGGCCGCCAGCGTCATCCAGTGGCCGCCCGTGGAGCTGAAGTCGGCCAGGACCAGCGTTGCGCTGCCCGCGCGGTTGACCCACTCCTGGAAGGCCGTCGCGGCTTCGCCCTCCCAGCCCTTGACCTTGTGGTCCTTGAGCTTCTGGCCGATCTCCTTGATGGTCTTGGCGGCCTCGGTGAGCTGTGTGCCGCGCTGTGAGACCGTCTTCGGGTCCAGCGAGGCGACCATCGCGGCCAGTTGCGCGTGCGAGTATCCCTCGAAGTTCGTCGCCATCAGATCTCACCGCCCCGGCCCGTGCCGCCGTTCGTACCCGGGTCGTTCGGCGGCGGTGTCTGCGCGTACGGGTCGCGCTTCGGGTCGTACTGCTCCTGGGCTTCCTTAGCGATGGCCGCCATGCGCCGCTTGGTCTCCTCGTCCACGTCGCCGAAGCCCTTGCCCGCCGTCAGGATCGCGATGCCCAGGGCCTCGATCTGGCCCGCCAGCCCCTTCGACAGGGTCTGCAGCTCCGTGTGGACCGTGTTGTACGAGGCGAAGAGGGCCTCCGCCTCCGGGAAGCCCGTGCCCAGGGCGCCCGCCGGGAGCGTGCCGTGGGCCAGCTTGCCGTGGTCGGCCTGGGAGTCCTCCAGTGATGTCAGGAGGCCGTCCACCAGGCCCTTGTACTCCTTCATCGTGTCGTACTCGACCGACAGCGCCGCCGCCTGCGCCATGATCGCGTCCGCCAGTCCGGGCGTCAGATCCTGCCCGAACAGTCCCGGTTCGCTCTCCACTGCCACGCCGGCCTCCCCGACTCCCCGTCCCCGTTCGCACACGCGGTTCGCACGCGCGCGTACGCAATCTCACGGGTCACTGTAGCGACCGGCACCCACAGCCCCAACTCCCAGGTTGCAGGTGCAATGCGGGTCACAAGGTCAGGAGTTGGGTGCGGCGACCGCCGCCGATGGCCGGATCGGGAGCCTGTTGACCGGGCGGCCGGTGGCCGCCCGGACCGCCGAGGCCACCGCCGCGGGCGCCGTCACGACGGGGACCGCGCTCGCCGCCTTCGCGCCGAAGGGGGCCACCACGTCCCGTTCCTCGACCAGTTTGACGATGCGGACGGCCGGGGCGTCCAGCGACGTCGGCAGGGCGTAGCCGGTCAGGTCGGGGTGGCGGACCAGGCCCGAGACCGTGCGGAGGTTCTCCGTCAGGGCCGCGCCCACGCCCTGCGTGACGCCCGCCTCGATACGGGCCTCCAGCTGGCGCGGGTTGAGGATCCGGCCGACGTCCTGGGCCACCGCCAGCTCCACGACCCGTACCGAGCCCAGCTCGATGTCCACGTCCACCACCGCGCGGATCGCGCAGAAGGCGAGGCCGACGAAGGCGTCGCCCTGGCCGTCCGCGTCCAGGGGTTCCGTCGGGTGGGGGCGGCACTGGGCCGTCGCCCAGAGCTCCTTGCCTTCTATGGCCTCGGCGACCGTCGTCGAGAACGCGCCGTCGTACGACGTGATCCGGCCGTCCGCGATCTGCAGGAGCTCCGTGGACATGCCCAGCTTGTGGGCCATCGGCTGGAGGAGCTGGGTGCGCACCATCTTCGCCGCGCGTTCCACCGCGCCGCCCGACACCCACGTGTGCCGGCCGTGCGCCGACGGGCCGGCCGGCGGCTGGTCGGTGTCGACCGGGGCCATCGCCACCTCGTCGACGCCCAGTACCTCCTGGACGATCTGGCGGGCCAGCGTCGCGAAGCCCTGGCCGGTGTCGACGGCCGCGCAGATGACCGTCGCCGCGCCGCCCACCACCTTCACGGTGGCCGTGGAGACCTCGTCGGCGCCCTCCGCGCCCAGCATGTGCACCATGCCGACGCCGTACCCGACTCCGCGCCGCACCGCGCCCGGCTCGCCCGCGCCCTCCGGGCCGCCGGGCAGCAGCCACTCGTCCTCGGGGGTGTCCTTCGGGAGGGCGGGCAGCTTGAAGTCGCGGACCGCGCGCAGCAGTTCGGCCACCGGTGCCGGGCAGGTCACCGTCTGGCCGGTCGGGAGGAGGTCGCCCGTGGCCAGGACGTTGCGCAGCCGCAGTTCGGCGCCGTCGATGCCGAGGGCGGCCGCGAGCTTGTCCATCTGGCCTTCGTACGCGGCGCACACCTGCATGGCGCCCTCGCCGCGGACGTGGCCCGACGGCGGGTTGTTGGTGCGGACCGCCCAGCCCTCCACGAAGGCGTGCGGGACGACGTACGGGCCGCAGGCGAAGGCGACCGCCGCGGCGAGGGATTCCGAGGAGGCGTCCGCGTACGCGCCGGCGTCCATCAGGATCTGGGCCTCGACCTTGACCAGCCGGCCCTCCGCGTCCGCGTGGTGGCGGTAGCGCAGCAGGGTGGGGTGGCGGTGGGTGTGGCCGAGGAAGGACTCCTCGCGGGTGGCGGCCAGTTTGACCGGGCAGCCCGTGCGCAGGGCGAGCAGGCCGAGGGGGAGCTGGAAGGCCGCGTCCTCGCGGTCGGCCGTCGCGCCCGGCACGCCGGTGACGACGACGCGGACGCGGTCCGGTTCCAGGCCGAAGCAGGCGGCGGCCAGGTCGCGGTCGGTGTGCGGGTCGGTGGAGGCGGTGTACAGCTCGACGCCGCCGTCGGGGCGGGGCACGGCGAGCCCGGCCTCGGCGCCGATGGGCGCGGGGTCCTGGCGGCCGATGCGGTACAGGCCCTCGACGACGACCTCGCCGGTGACTTCCGGGTCGCCGTAGCGGAGCGGGATGTGCCGGATCAGGTTGCCGTCGGGGTGCAGGGCGGGGGCGCCGAAGGCCTGCTCGGGGTCGGTGACCGGGTCGAGGAGCTCGTACTCGACGGCGATCGCGGCGGCGGCGAGGCGGGCGGTGTCCGGGTGGTCGGCGGCGACGGCGGCGATGGGCTCGCCGTGGTGGCGGACGATGTCGTGGGCGAAGACCGGCCGGTCGGCGATGCGGCGGCCGTGGGTGGTGGCGCCGGGGACGTCGGCGTGGGTGACGACGGCGCGCACGCCGGGCATCTCGGCGGCGGCCGAGGTGTCGATGGAGAGGATCCGGGCGTGGGCGTGCGGGGAGCGCAGTACGGCGGCCCACAGGAGGCCCTCGGCCCACAGGTCGGCGGCGTAGGGGAAGGTGCCCTCGCTCTTGGCGCGGGTGTCGGCGGCCGGGACGGACGCACCGATTCCGCTCGGTACCCGCTGCTCGGCGGCCGTGGCCCCGTCCTCCGCCCCCAAGGTGGTGACCGTGGTGTTCACCGTTGTCGTCGCCGTCGCCGCGTCCTGCCCGCTCACGCCGTGCCTCCGTGGTGGATGCCGCCCTCGCCGGGCGCTGCCTGGTGCGGAATGCGAGCCTCCGGAGCGACCGGGGCCGGGGCCGAAGCCGAGCCCTGGCCGTGGCCTTGGCCGTGACCCTGCCCCTGGGCCCCCTCGGCCGCCGCCGCCTCGCGCCCGGCCACGACGTCGCGCACGGCGTCGATGACCCCCGCGTATCCGGAGCAGCGGCAGAGGTTGCCGCACAGGGCCTGACGCGTCTCGAGCTCGCTGGGGGCGTGGTTGCCCTCCAGCAGGTCGTGGATGGTCATCGCCATGCCGGGCACGCAGAACCCGCACTGCACCGCACCCGACCTGCACAACGCCTGCTGCACGTCCGAGAGTTCCCCGTCCGTCGCGAGTCCCTCGACGGTGCGGACCTCGCTCCCGGCGGCCGTCGCGGCCGGGACCAGGCAGGAGGCGACGAGCCGGCCGTCGACCTGCACGGCGCAGGCGCCGCACTCGCCCTGCGAGCAGCCGTCCTTGGCGCCGGCGAGGCCGAGCCGCTCACGCAGCACGTAGAGCAGGGACTCGCCGATCCAGGCGCCGGTGACGGGCCGGTCGGCGCCGTTGACGCGCAGGACGTAGGAGGCCTGCGGGTGTTCGTGATGGGCGACGGCCTCGGCTGCCGCCGTTTCTTCTCCGTACGTCGGCACCTCGGTCGGGAAACCTTCGGCGGTGTCCTCAGCCGGGGGTGCCACAGCGATGTCGGCGGTGTCCCCGGTCGGCGTGGAGCCGACCGGAATCCCGGCCGGTCCGGGGGCGACCCCGGCGAACCCGTGCCCGTCCGTACCGCCGGGCTCCGCCGCCTCCGCAGACGGCTCCCCCGCGCCGGCCACCCCGGGCTCCGCCGGGGCCTGCGCGACGGGCTCCGCGGGAGCCCCGGCGACGGGCTCCGCCCCGAACCCCTGCCCGAGCCCAGCCCGAACCAGCCCCTCCGGCCCGGCCTCCGGCTCGACCGGAGCCCCGACCGGAGCCACAGCCTGAGCCTCAACCGCAGCCTCGGCCCGCACCACAGCCTGAGCCCCAACCGCAGCCTCGGCCCGCACCGCAGCCTCGGCCCGCACCGCAGCCCCGACCGCAGCCCCAGCCTGACCCTCAGCCCGCACCTCGCCCCCGGCCTCGACCCCAGCCCCAGCCCCAGCCCCGGCCTCGACCCCAGCCCCAGCCTCCGGCTGCCCCTGCCGCCCCTGCTGCCCGTGCTCGAACCCCGGCTCCGCCGCCTCCGCCCCGACCCGCACGCCCCCGAACAGGTCCAGCCCGCCGGGCGCGACCGGATGCGGCCGCTCCTCCTCGAGCGGCACGGCCGCCGCACCGTGAGCGGCCTCGATGTCGTGCGGGGCCGGGTGCACCGGCTCGCCCGCCTCCGGGATCGGCGTGCCCACACCGGGGCCGCCCAGCACGCGCGGCCCGCGCCGCGGCTCGGAGCCGACACCGGGCCCGCCCGGCATCCGCTGTGCGGCGGCCGCCGAGGCCACGGCCTCGTCCGTGCCCGGCAGCGTCCCGGGCTGGTACGGGTACTGCTGCTGCCCGGGCTCCGGCTGCTGGGCCGCGTAGTCCGGGTGGGCGGCCCACGGCGCCGCGGCGCCGCCCGGCAGCGTGGCCGGGGCCTGGCTCCAGTCGGCGGCCCACTGGCCGGTCGACGAGGAGTCGTCCGCGAACCGCCACTCGGCCGTCGCGCCCGGATCCGGCTCCTGCTGCGACGGGGAGTGCGCCGGCGAGGGCACCGGCTCCGCCTGTGCCTCGGGCTCCGGTTCGGCGAACGCCGCGGCCACCGACGCCGGAATCGGGATCGACGCCGGGATCGGCCCGCCGACCGGGGCCGGGGCCGGAGCGGCCGGCGCCGACGCGCCCGCCTCCGGCCACTGCACCGGAAGCGTCCACGTACCGGTGGCCGACGGGTCCGTGCTGGCCGAGCCGAGCGGCACGATCATCGGCGGCGGCACGTAGCCGTGGCCGGGCGCGGCGAGCGGCTCCCCGGTCCCCAGCGCGTCCAGCATGTCCTGCGGCAGCTTCACGAAGGCCGTCGCGTCGGAGTCGTACTCGCCGCCCTGCGGCACCGGCTCCCAGCCCCAGCTCGCCGTTCCGTTCCCCTGCGTCACGTTCTCGTTCTCGTTCCCGCTCATGAGCTCAGCGCCCTCCCCAGGGCCCTGCGCGCCAGCACGGCCACCGTCCGCCGCAGATGCAGTACACCGGGGGCCACCGGCTCCCCCTGGTCGGGCACGCAGGCGGCCGCGACGTACTCGCCGAAGGCCTCCAGCGCCTCGGGGGCCAGGTGCCGCTCCCCGTCCCAGTCGATCAGCGAGGCCACCCACTGCTCGGCCTCCAGCGGGCGCAGCGGCATCGGGGCGACCGCCCCGATCGCGCAGCGCACACCCCGGCGCGCGGGGTCCAGCACCAGACCCACGGATGCCACCGCGCGCCCCGGCCCCGTCCGCCCCGTGGCCTTGAGGAACACCTGCGGCGCGTGCAGCAGCGGCACCCGGACGAAGCCGATCAGCTCGCCGGGCCGCAGCATCTCGCGGCCTGCCAGCAGGTGCGAGACGGGGATCTCGCGCGATCCGGCCGGGCCGACGATGACGAGTACGGCCTCCAGCGCGGCCAGTACGGGCAGGGCGTCGCCCGTGGGCGCGGCGGAGGCGATGTTGCCGCCGAGGGTTCCGGCGTTGCGGATCTGCGGGGGCCCGGCGGCGCGGGCGGCGGCCGCCAGCGCGGGGATCAGAGCGGCGAAATCCGGCCGTCCCATCCGCGCGTGGGTGAGTCCCGCGCCGAGCAGCGCGTGGCCGTCCTGGTACTGCCAGCCGCGAATCTCGTTGATGCGCCCCAGGCCCACCAGCGCGGCGGGGCGCAGCTGCCCGGCGTTGACGGCGGCCATGAGGTCGGTGCCGCCCGCGACGGGCACGGCGGCGGGCATGGCGGTGAGAGCCGCCACGGCCTCGTCGAGCGAGGCCGGCAGCGTCACGGACTGCGCCGCCTGCGGTGCGTGCGTGGTCAACCCAGCTGCCCCTTCCCGATGTCCCGGTCCCGGCGCTCACGCCTGTCCGCCGTACGGTACGTCCTCACCGCCGGGAGGTGGCAACTCTGGCACATCTTGCCGGGCGCCTGGCGCGAGGGTGGGCCGGGTGCCCGCGCACTCCCGGCCCGCTCCGGGCGCCCCGGGCCCGGCACCGCCGGACCCGGGCACCACCGGCCGATCGTCCGTTTTTCCCCGTATCGCCAGAAATCCAGGCAGAGTTCCGGTTCTCGTTGTCACACGTTCGGGGGCGCTCCCTCCTTCGGCCGCCCGAGCACCCCGGGGCGCCGCTGCCACGGCCGCGGCCCGCCCGGTGGCCGGTAACCGACCCCGAGGGCGTCCAGCCGCGCGTAGTGCGCCGCCATCCGCTCCTCGAACCGGGCGAAGTCCCGTTCCTCCGGGGCGGGCTGGGGGGACCACACCACTTCGGCGAAGGCCGCCAGCCGCGGGAACGCCTGGTAGTCGACGCGGGCCTGGTCCTCCGTCACCTCGGTCCAGACATTGGCCTGGGCGCCGAGCACGTGGGCGGCCGCCTCGGGCGACAACTTCGGCGGAACCGGCTCGAACCGGTACACGTCCTCCAGTGTGCGCACGTACGCGATGGGCACCGGCTCCTCGGGGCCGCCCGCCTGCCGGTAGTCCAGGTAGACGTGCTGCTCGGGGCACATCACCACGTCGTGCCCGGCCTCGGCCGCGGCGATCCCGCCCCCGTACCCGCGCCACGAGGAGACGGCCGCGCCGGGCGCGAGGCCGCCCTCGAGGATCTCGTCCCAGCCGATCAGCCGCCGCCCGCGCTCGGCGAGCCAGGTGTCGAAGTGCCGGATGAACCAGGACTGGAGCCCGTCCTCGTCGTCGACCCCCAGCTCGCGGATCCGCTCCTGCGCGGCCGCGGAGGCCCTCCACTGCGCCTTGGGGCACTCGTCGCCGCCCACGTGGACGAAGGGCGAGACCTCGGCGGGGAACAGCTCCAGCAGCTCCTCGAAGACCCCCTCGTAGAAGCGCAGGACGGCCTCGGTGGGCGCGAGCACGTTCTCGTTGATGCCCCAGTCGTTCCACACCTCCAGCGCCGAGGTGTCGACCACGTCGGTGTTGCCCAGTTCCGGGTAGGCGGCGATGGCGGCCTGCGAGTGGCCCGGCAGGTCGATCTCCGGGACCACCCGGACGTGCCGTTCGGCGGCGTACGCGACGATCTCGCGGATGTCGTCCTGCGTGTAGTAGCCGCCGTGCGGGGTCTCGTTCCACAGCGGGGAGGCGCGGTGGCCCCACCGGCTGCGCGCCCGCCACGCGCCGACCTCGGTCAGCCGCGGGTGGCGCTTGATCTCGACCCGCCAGCCCTGATCGTCCGTCAGGTGCAGGTGCAGCACGTTGAGCTTGTGCGCGGCGAGCAGGTCGATGTACCGGAGCACCCCGTCCTTGGGCATGAAGTGACGGGCCACGTCGAGCATCAGCCCGCGCCATCCGAACCGGGGCGCGTCCGCGATCCGTACGTACGGCAGGCTCCAGGTGCGCCCGGGCAGCGGGGCCTTGCGGTGGGCGTCGGGTCCCAGCAGCTGACGCAGCGTCTGGACGCCCCAGAACAGCCCGGCCTCGCTCGCGCCGGCCAGCTCGACGCCGGTCCTGTCGACGGTGAGGGCGTACGCCTCGGACGCCGGCCCCGACACCGACGCCGACCCCGGACCCGACTCCGGCCCCTGCCCCGCCCCGACCGCCGGGTCGATCCGGAGCCGTATCGCGGCGACCGCGCCGTCGGCCCCGGCGGTGGCGGGCGGCAGGCTCCAGCCGGTGGCCCCGCCCAGTTCGCGGCGGAGCCGGCGGGCGGCGCCCCCGGCGCCCGGCCCGGCGGCGAGCACCGGATCGGGCCCGAATTCGAAGCGGAGCCCGCCCTCGTGGAAGTCGGCGAGCCGGGGTGCGGGGATCAGGTCCATGCGTCAGCCCTTCGCAGCAGCATGTTGCAGTCTGCGCAACGCCCGTTCCGCAGAGTGCTCGTCGCGCTGACCCTAGTACGCGAAAGGTCCCCGGGGTACGCCGATGCGCACGCCGGGGACCTTGGTCCTGCCGCGGGAGGGCCGGACTACTTGTCCTTGCCGCCCTTGTCCTTGTCCCCGCCGGGGCCCATGGACTCGTAGATCTCCTTGCACATGGGACAGACCGGGTACTTCTTCGGGTCCCGGCCCGGCACCCAGACCTTGCCGCAGAGCGCGACGACGGGGGTCCCGTCGAGCGCGCTCGCCATGATCTTGTCCTTCTGGACGTAGTGGGCGAAGCGCTCGTGGTCGCCGTCGCCGTGGGACACCTGCGGCGTCGGCTCTACGAGGGTCCCCGTACCAGTCCCGCGCTCGGGCTCAAGAGTGCTCATAAAAACCAGGGTACTGAACGCCGCGGGGGTCAGTTGAGCGACGGGTCGTCCGGATAGGTGGCCACCATCGCGAGCTCGCTGCGCTGGCGGCGCAGGACCGCCCGCCAGAGCCGCTCGGGGTCGGGGAAGGACACGTCACCGGGCTCGGACTCCACGACGTACCAGGCTCCGTCGCCGACCTCGTCCTCCAGCTGGCCCGGGCCCCAGCCGGAGTAGCCGGCGAAGATCCGCAGCGAGCCCAGGGCCGCGGCCAGCAGCTCGGGCGGCGCCTCCAGGTCGACCAGCCCGATCGCCCCGTGCACCCGGCGCCAGCCGAGCGGCCCCTCCTCGCCCGGGATGACCGCCACCCCCAGGGCCGAGTCCAGGGCGACGGGACCGCCCTGGAAGACCACGCCGGGATCGCCGGCCAGGGGGGCCCAGGGCAGCAGGACGTCGCCGACGCCCACCGGGGTCGGCCGGTTCAGGACCACGCCGAGGGAGCCCTGCTCGTCGTGGTCGAGCAGCAGCACCACCGCGCGGTCGAAATTCGGGTCCGCGAGGGCGGGGGTGGCCACGAGCAGCCGCCCTGTGAGGGAGGACACCTCGGTCATGCCGCCATGATCCCGCACATTCGCCCGTTGCGGGGACCGGCCGGGGAGATCGGATCTCCCCCAGCTCAGGGCGCAAGGCAGCAGGAGGGAGGGCGCGCGGGCGGCGCGAGCGGAAGGCGACGCTCCGCCATGTGGTGGGTACGGAGGGTGTTGTACCGAATTCATGACAGTCCTACGGCCGCGTCAGCCATACAAACAAAGGGGTGGTGGCCCTTACTCTTTTCACTGGCCCCCTGCCCACCCCACTCCGGAACGCGAGATTCATGACCGGCACAGTCAGTGACGATGTACTGCTTGTCCACGGCGGCACCCCGCTCGAGGGCGAGATCCGTGTCCGCGGTGCGAAGAACCTCGTGCCCAAGGCCATGGTCGCCGCTCTGCTCGGCAGCGAACCCAGCCGGCTGCGCAACGTCCCCGACATCCGTGACGTCCGGGTCGTGCGCGGGCTGCTCCAGCTGCACGGGGTGACGGTCCGTCCCGGCGAGGAGCCGGGCGAGCTGGTGCTCGACCCGACCCACGTCGAGAGCGCGAACGTCGCCGACATCGACGCCCACGCGGGCTCGTCGCGCATCCCGATCCTGTTCTGCGGCCCCCTGCTGCACCGCCTCGGCCACGCCTTCATCCCCGGCCTCGGCGGCTGCGACATCGGCGGCCGGCCGATCGACTTCCACTTCGACGTGCTCCGCCAGTTCGGCGCGACCATCGAGAAGCGCGAGGGCGGCCAGTACCTGGAGGCCCCCCAGCGCCTGCGCGGCTGCAAGATCCGCCTGCCCTACCCGTCGGTCGGCTCGACCGAGCAGGTGCTCCTGACGGCTGTCCTGGCCGAGGGCGTCACCGAGCTCAGCAACGCCGCCGTGGAGCCCGAGATCGAGGACCTCATCTGCGTACTGCAGAAGATGGGCGCGATCATCTCCATGGACACCGACCGGACCATCCGGATCACCGGTGTCGACCGCCTCGGCGGCTACAACCACAAGGCGCTCCCGGACCGCCTGGAGGCCGCCTCCTGGGCTTCCGCGGCCCTGGCGACCGGCGGCAACATCTACGTGCGCGGCGCCCAGCAGCGCTCGATGATGACCTTCCTGAACACCTTCCGCCGGGTCGGCGGGGCGTTCGAGATCGACGACAACGGCATCCGCTTCTGGCACCCGGGCGGCCCGCTCAACGCCATCGCGCTGGAGACGGACGTCCACCCCGGCTTCCAGACCGACTGGCAGCAGCCGCTCGTCGTGGCCCTGACGCAGGCCGCGGGCCTGTCGATCGTCCACGAGACGGTCTACGAGTCCCGGCTCGGCTTCACCTCCGCGCTCAACCAGATGGGTGCTCACATCCAGCTGTACCGCGAGTGCCTGGGCGGCTCGGCCTGCCGCTTCGGCCAGCGCAACTTCCTGCACTCGGCGGTCGTCTCCGGCCCCACCAAGCTGCAGGGCGCCGACCTGGTCATCCCCGACCTGCGCGGCGGGTTCTCGTACCTGATCGCGGCGCTGGCGGCCGAGGGCACCTCGCGGGTCCACGGCATCGACCTGATCAACCGCGGCTACGAGAACTTCATGGAGAAGCTCATGGAGCTCGGCGCGAAGGTCGAGCTGCCCGGCGGCGACCTCGTCTGAGCCGCACACCGGCCCGCGGCGGCGCCCGCCGGGCCGTCGGACCGTCAGAAAGCCCCCCGGAGGCCCCGCAAGGGCCCCGGGGGGCTTTCTCATGGCCCCTCAGACGCCCGTCAGGCGCTCCCCGGGCCCCGCTCGGGTCCCGGCAGGCCCCGGCGGGCCAACGGCGCCCGGCGGGCCCGGCAGCGGCCGAAGGGCGGCCACCCCGTCCGGGGTGGCCGCCCTTCGGCGTACTGCTGCCGTTCCAAAGGCCTGTGCGGCCTTCGGCGCCGGGGGCAGGACTACTTGCCCTTGGCGGCTTCCTTGAGCTTGGAGCCCGCGGAGACCTTCACGCTGTAGCCGGCCGGGATCTGGATGGGGTCGCCGGTCTGCGGGTTGCGCGCGGTGCGAGCGGCACGGTGGGTGCGCTCGAAGGTCAGGAAGCCGGGGATGGTGACCTTCTCGTCGCCCTTGGCGACGATCTCGCCGACGGTCTCGGCGAGCGCGGCCAGAACGGCGTCGGCGTCCTTGCGGGTCACCTCGGCGCGCTCGGACAGAGCGGCCACCAGCTCACTGCGGTTCATGTTGTACTCCCGTGTTCAACTTGCCTTAGAGGCGTGAGATCGAAGCCGATGCTGCCAGGGCCCTCGGACAGTCCCCGGACCCGGGTCTGAACGTCAGACCCTCTCGCCCGGTTACGCATCCTGCCCCCACCAGCGGCGGGAAAGCCAATCCGGCACCCGCCGGGGTCACACGAAAAGCGCCACAGTCACGCCGCGGTGACGCTCCGTCCACGCCCTCGCCCATACGCTTCTGCGCACCGCGGGACCTCGCGGGCATCCCCGCAACCCTAGAGGCGCCCCGCACGGCCCGCATCTCGCGACGCGCCGGGATCGGGGCGCCCGTGAGGGCGGTCACAGCCCGCCGGTCAGCCGCTCTGGACGGTGGCGGCCTTGCGGACGGCTCCCGCGACGGCGCCGGCGACCTTGTCGTTGAACACCGACGGGATGATGTAGTTCGCGTTCAGCTCGTCCTCGCCGACGACGTCCGCGAGGGCGGTCGCCGCGGCCAGCATCATGTCGGTGTTCACGGTCCTCGACTGGGCGTCGAGCAGGCCTCGGAAAACACCCGGGAAGACCAGCACGTTGTTGATCTGGTTCGGGAAGTCGGAGCGGCCGGTGGCGACGACGGCGGCCGTCTGGCGCGCGACGGCCGGGTCCACCTCGGGGTCCGGGTTCGCGAGCGCGAACACGATCGCGCCTTCCGCCATCGCCGCGACGTCCTCGCCGGAGAGCACGTTCGGGGCCGAGACGCCGATGAAGACGTCGGCGCCGACCACGGCCTCCTTCAGCGTGCCCGTGTAGCCCTCGGGGTTGGTGTTGTCGGCGATCCAGCGCAGCGGGGAGTCGGGGGCCGCGTCGACGAGGTCGGGGCGGTCCGCGTGCACGACGCCGTGGATGTCGGCGCTGACGGCGTTCTTGACGCCCGCCGCGAGGAGCAGCTTGAGGATGGCGGTACCGGCCGCGCCGGCGCCCGACATGACCACCTTGACGTCGCCAACTGCCTTGCCCACGACGCGCAGTGCGTTGGTGAGGGCGGCGAGCACGACGATCGCGGTGCCGTGCTGGTCGTCGTGGAAGACGGGGATGTCGAGGGCCTCGCGCAGCCGGGCCTCAATCTCGAAGCAGCGCGGCGCGGAGATGTCCTCGAGGTTGATGCCCGCGAAGCCGGGGGCGATGGCCTTGACGGCGGCCACGATCTCGTCGGGGTCCTGGGTGTCCAGGCAGATCGGCCAGGCGTCGATGTCGGCGAAGCGCTTGAAGAGGGCCGCCTTGCCCTCCATGACCGGCATGGCGGCCATCGGGCCGATGTTGCCGAGCCCCAGCACGGCGGAGCCGTCCGTCACGACTGCGACGGTGTTGCGCTTGATGGTGAGGCGGCGCGCGTCCTCGGGGTTCTCGGCGATCGCCATGCACACGCGGGCGACGCCCGGGGTGTAGATCATCGAGAGGTCGTCACGGTTGCGGATGGGGTGCTTGGACGCCATCTCGATCTTGCCGCCGAGGTGCATCAGGAAGGTGCGGTCGGAGACCTTGCCGAGGCTGACGCCCTCGATGCCGCGCAGCTTCTCGACGATCTCGTCGGCGTGCGCGGTGGAGGTCGCGGCGATGGTGACGTCGATCCGGAGCTTCTCGTGGCCGGAGGCGGTCACGTCGAGGCCGGTGACCGAGCCGCCGGAGGACTCCACGGCGGTGGTGAGCTGGGAGACCGCGGTTCCGCTCGCGGGCACTTCCAGGCGGACCGTCATCGAATACGAGACGCTGGGCGCCGTTGCCATGGCCGTGTTCCTCTTCTGTCCCTGGTTTTCGCTGTACACACAGGGCCCGGCACACAGCAGGCGGCGTGGCGGGACCTGTTGTCCGATCGTCCCACCTACCAGCCGGTACAAGGTAACCAGCTACAAATTTCGGAAAGACACTTCCACCATACGAGATACCGGGGGCCCGCGGAAGAGCGGGGCCAACACAAACAGGTCCGCGCCCCCCACGGAGTGGAGGGCGCGGACCTGTGTACTGCCGGTACTTCTATGTCTATGACACCGACCCGCCATGCTCGCCTCGCGGCAAGTGGTCGCTCTAAGCGACGAAGGTTGGGCCCGGGGGCTTGGATCGAGTCGGTGCCTTCACCAGGCTAACAAAGGATCGCCGAATGCGGTCCCCCTCCCGGCGCCCGGTTCCGCCCACCACGCTCCTGGCCGCGGACCATCCGGCCGTACGGGCCCAGCCCGCCGCGCACGGCGCGCGGCGGGCAGCGGGCAGCAGGCAGCGGCCTTACGGGAGCAGCAGTTCCGGCACCCCGGACGCGTCGGGCCGGTCCTTCTCCGCCGAGACCACCGTCAGCTGCTGCGTCGCGCGCGTCAGCGCCACGTACAGCACCCGCAGGCCCGCCGGGGACTCGTCCGCGATCTCCGCCGGGGAGACGACGACCGTGGCGTCGTACTCCAGGCCCTTGGCCTCCAGGCTGCCCAGCGCCACCGCCCGCTCCCCCAGGCCGGCGAGCCAGCCCGCGGCCTCCGCGCGCCGGTCCATGGCGACGACCACGCCGACGGTGCCGTCGACCTGCTCCAGCAGCCTGCCGGTCTCCTCCCGGACCGCGGCGGCCAGATCGTCCCCGGCGGCCGTGAAACGGGGCTCCAGACCCGTGGAGCGCACCGCCGACGGCGGCTCCATGCCGGGCATGGCCAGGCGCAGCACCCGGGCCGCGACCTCGGCGACCTCAGCCGGGTTGCGGTAGTTGACCGTCAGCGTGAACCGCCGGCGCGGCCGGGACCCGAGGGCCTCGTCGCGGGCCGCGGCCGCCTCGTCCGGGTCGGTCCACGAGGACTGCGCCGGGTCGCCGACCACCGTCCAGGTGCCCGTCCGGCCGCGCCGGCCCACCATCCGCCACTGCATCGGCGTCAGGTCCTGGGCCTCGTCCACGATGACGTGCGCGTACTCGGTGCGTTCCGCCGCGAGCCGCTCGGCCCGCTCCCACTGGGTCTCCTCGCGGGTCGGCATCAGCTCCTCCAGCCCGCTGAGCTGGTCCAGGGGGTCCATCTCCCGCTTCCGCTTGGGCCGGGCGGGCGCGCCGAGCAGCTGGTGGAGCTCGTCCAGCAGCGCCACGTCGTGCACCGACAGGGGGCCCTTGCCGTCCGGGCCCACCCGGCGCAGCGAGCGCGCCAGCTGCCGGGTCTCGCGCGGGTTCAGCTCCCGGCGCGACCAGCGGCCGAGCCGCCGTTCGTCGGCCATCGCGGCCAGCACCGCGCGCGGGGTGAGCTCCGGCCACCAGCGGTCGAGGAAGTCGATGAAGGCGTCCTCGGTGGAGATGTCCTCGTCGAACGCGGAGCGCAGCTCGGCGGCCAGCTCCGGGTCGCTGTGCCGGCCGGACTGGCCCGACCGCGCGTAGAGGGCGTCGAGCAGCAGCTTGCGGGCGCGCGGGCGCAGCAGGTTGACCGGGGCGGTGCCGCCGAGCACGTTCTGCCGGATCCGGTTCAGCTCGTCGGCCTCCAGCTCCTGGCGCCGCCCGAAGGCCACCACGCGCAGCCGGTCAGGGGCGCAGCCACGGGCACTGCCGAGCTCCAGGGCGCCCCGTACGGCCTTGCGCAGCACCCGCAGCATCCGCGAGGAGCCCTTGATCCGGGCCACGGCCGGGTCGTCGTACGTGGTCGCCTCGGCGCCGTCGACCAGCGAGCCCAGCGCCCGGATGGCGACCTGGCCCTCCTCGCCGAGTGAGGGCAGCACGCCCTCGGTGTACGCGACGAGCAGCGGGGTCGGGGAGACGATCAGGATGCCGCCGGAGTAGCGGCGCCGGTCCTGGTAGAGGAGGTAGGCGGCGCGGTGCAGGGCGACGGCGGTCTTGCCGGTGCCGGGGCCGCCCGCGACCTCGGCGACGGAGGCGGCGGGGGCGCGGATGACGAGGTCCTGCTCGGCCTGGATGGAGGAGACGATGTCCCGCATCGAGTGCGTGCGGGCCCGGCCGAGCGCGGCCATCAGGGCGCCGTCGCCGATGGCGGGCAGCTCCCGGCCGTCCAGGAAGGCGGTGACCTCGGGGCGCATGAGGTCGTCCTCGACGCCCAGCACCTTGCGGCCCTTGGAGCGGATCACGCGGCGGCGCACGACGCGGCCGGGGTCCTTGGGCGTGGAGCGGTAGAACGGCGCGGCGGCCGGGGCCCGCCAGTCGATGACCAGCGGCGCGTAGTCGGAGTCCAGGACCCCGATGCGGCCGATGTGCAGGGTTTCGGCGATGTCGGCGCTCAGGTCCTCGCGGATCGCGTCGTCGGCGGGCTCGACGGAGGTGTAGGCGCCGTCCGGGCCGCGCTCCCCGTCCTTGCCGAGCACCAGGTCGATGCGGCCGAAGAGGAAGTCCTCGAACTCGTTGTTCAGCCGGTTCAGGTGGATGCCCGCCCGGAAGACCTGCGCGTCGCGCTCGGCGAGGGCACCGGGGGTGCCCACCTGACCGCGTTTGGCGGCGTCGTTCATCAGGAACTCGGCCTCGTGGATCTTCTCCTCGAGGCGTCTGTACACCTGGTCGAGATGCGTCTGCTCGACCGCGATCTCCCGATCTCGGACCGAATCCGCCGTGCTGTCGACAGCGGCATTCTGCGCGGCCACCAAGGCCCCCTTCTGACGTGCATGGGCGACCGTCAACCGTACGCGAATCGGCCCCCTGTCCGCACGCCCGTTCCGGAACCGCGCCCGGCGGTGTCGTACCGGCCGGGCGGCGGCGCCTAGACCGATCCGCCGGCCAGCACCCGGCGGCGGTGCCGGGCGACTCGCTCGCGGTTGCCGCACAGCTCGCTGGAGCACCAGCGGCGCCGGTGGCCGCGGGAAGTGTCCAGGTAGACCCGGGTGCAGCCGTCGCCCTCGCAGGCCCGCAGCAGCGCCAGCTCGCCGGGGTCGGTGAGCAGCTCGACGGCGTCCCTGGCCACGGCGGCGAGCAGGGTCCCGCACTCCACGCCGCCGCACAACTCCCGTACGAGGTGCCCTTCCTGGTCCCGTACGGCGCACAGGCCCGGGGGTGGTCCGGCGGCCAGCGCGTTGACCCGGGCCAGTGCGTGGCCCGTGGTGGCCGACGGCGCGGCTCCGTCCAGCTCCGCCCGTACGAGGCTCTCCACGTCGGCGCGCAGGGACCGGAAGGCGGCCGCCCAGTCCGGGCCGACCCGGGCGAGCGGCGTCCGGTCGGGCACCAGCCCGGCCCCGGCGAGCCACAGCCGCAGCCCGTCACCGTCCGAGAGCCCCTCGTGGGGGGTGAGAGTGGCCACCAGGTCCAGGCAGACCCGGCCGGAGTCGAACCGCATGCCCGTCACCGCCTCGCGTCGTGGGGCGTCCCCCCAGAGTGCCTTTGCCGGGCGCCGACCGGAACCCCGCCGTTCAGGTGTCTTCATGAAAACGACACCGTGGATGTATGCGGCATGGGCTAGCTTTGTATGGAGCATTGGTCGCCCTGCTCGCGATGGAGGTCCCATGTCTGCCACCCAGATCGACATAGACGATGAAACCCTCGCCGAGGCGATGCGGCTGTCCGGCGTGCGGACGAAGAAGGAGATGGTGAACCTCGCACTGAGCGAGTACGTCGAGCGCCAGCGCCGCACGGAAGCACGCCTCCGCTACTTCCAGGCCGCGCAGGACTGGGATGACCAGGGTTTCTGGCAGCTGCACGCCGCCCAGAAGGGCGCCTGAGGTGCTGCGCTACCTCATCGACTCGACCGCCGTCTGGCGTCTACAGCGTGATCAGGCCTTGAACGAGGCCTGGGGTCACGAGATCGACGAGGGCAACATCGGGTCCTGCGGCCCGCAGCGGATCGAGTTCCGGAGGTCGGCCAGGAACCTCGACGAGTACGAGGCGATGACCGACATGCTCAGAGACCTCCACCCTGACGTTCCCGTCCCCAAGCAGGCCTGGCAGTGGATCGAGACCGCGCAGTACCGGCTGGCCCAGCGCGGCCGCCAGCAAAGCCTCTCGGTCGTCGACTGGCTGATCTGCGCGACCGCGGCGCACCATGGCCTTGTCATTCTCCACGACGACAAGGACTTCAGCGCCGCGGCGGGTCTGCTCCCGGACGTGCGGGAGCACAACGTGCACCACGTGCCACGCTGACCGGAAGCGTTACGCGTCCGCGTACTTCGCGTCCGCCACCGCGTCCAGCGACAGCCGGTACCCCCGCTTCACCACGGTCTGGATCATCTTCGGGGCCCCCAGCGCAACCCGCAGGCGGGCCATCGCCGTCTCCACGGCGTGCTCGTCGCGCCCCGCCCCCGGCAGCACCCGCAGCAGTTCGGCCCGGGCCACCACCCAGCCCGGCCGCCGGGCCAGGGCCCGCAGCAGGGCCATCCCGGCCGGCGGCACCGGCCGCAGCTCCTCGTCGACCAGGGCCGCGTGCCCGCGGATCTCCAGCCGGTGCCCGGCCACCGGCAGCACCCGCGCCCGGCCCGGCAGCTCCTGGCAGAGCAGCTGCACCAGCGGGCCCAGCCGGAACCGCTCCGGCTGCACGGTGTCCACCCCGTGTGCCTGCAACGGCAGCGCGGTCACCGGCCCCACGCACGCGGCCAGCACCCCGCCCCGCAGCGCCGCCAGCACGGGCTCCCGTACGCCGCGCTCCTCGGCCCGCGACAGCAGCGAGGCCGCCGCCGGGGCCGAGGTGAAGCTGACCGCGTCCACCGCGCCGCCCACCACCGCGTCCAGCAGCCGGTCCAGCGGGGCGAGGTCCTCGGGCGCCATCCACCGGTACACCGGGACCACCACCACGTCGGCCCCGCCGGCCCGCAGCGCCTCGACGAAGCCCGGCAGCGGCTCCCCGTGCAGCTGGAGGGCGATCCGCCGGCCGGCCACTCCGGCCGCCAGCAGCCGTTCCAGTACCTCGGCGAGCGATTCCGACTCCGGGGACCAGTCCTCCACCAGTCCGGCGGCCCGGACGGCGCCCTTCACCTTGGGCCCGCGCGCCAGGAGTTCGGTGGTCCGCAGCCGCGCCAGCAGTTCCTCGCCGATCCCCCATCCGTCGGCGGCCTCGATCCAGCCGCGGAACCCGATCGCGGTGGTGGCCACCACCGCGTCGGGGGCGCAGCCGATCAGTTCCTTGGTGGCGGCGAGCAGTTCGCTGTCGTCGGCCAGCGGAACGATCCGCAGCGCGGGCGCGTGCAGCACGGAGGCCCCGCGCCGGCGCAGCAGGGCGATGAGCTCGTCCGCACGCCGGGCTGCGGTGACGCCGACGGTGAAGCCCGCGAGCGGACCGGTCTTGGTGTCGTCCATCGTGACCTGCCTCGTGACGTGCATGGGGGGCGGTGCGGGTGGACCGAGCCTGCCAAGGTGGCGTGTCGGACTCGGTTCACCCGTATTTCGCCCCGGTTACACCGACGTGAGCTGCGGTTTCGCCTCGGCCCCGGCCGCCGGGACCACCGCGGCCGCCGGCCGGCGAAGGTATACCGACCAGGTCACCGCGCAGCACACGGCGTAGAAGCCGAGGAAGGTGACGAAGGCCGCCGTGCCCGACCCGGAGCTGAGGAACGCCTCCCGGAAGACCAGGTTGATGCCCAGCCCGCCGAGCGCCCCGACCGCCCCGATCAGCCCCATGGAGGCCCCGGAGAGCCGCCGCCCGTAGGCGGCCGCGGCCTCGCCGCCCATCCCGCGCGCCAGCGCCTTCGCCTGGAAGATGCCCGGGATCATCTTGTACGTCGAGCCGTTGCCGAGGCCGCTGAGCACGAACAGCGCCACGAACCCGACGAGGAACACCTCCAGCGACTGCTGCTGCGAGGCGAACACCACCACACCGGTCGCCGCCGCCATCGCCACGAACGTGCCCAGCGTGATCCGCGCCCCGCCGAACCGGTCCGCCAGCGCCCCGCCCACCGGCCGGATCAGCGACCCGAGCAGCGGCCCGACGAAGGTCAGCGAGGCGGCCTGGAGCGGGGTGCGCCCGAACTGGGTCTGGAGCACCAGCCCGAAGGCGAAGCTGTAGCCGATGAAGGACCCGAAGGTCCCGATGTAGAGGAACGCCATGATCCAGGTGTGCGCGTCCCGGACGGCCTCGCGGACGGCGCCGGTGTCGTTGCGCACGGGCGCCAGGTTGTCCATCCGCACCAGGGCCAGCACCGCCGCGAGCACGACCAGCGGGATGTAGGCGCCCAGCAGCAGCCGCGGGTGCCCGGCCCCCGCGGTGGCGATGACCAGCAGTCCGGCCAGCTGCACCACCGGCACGCCGATGTTGCCGCCGCCGGCGTTCAGCCCGAGCGCCCAGCCCTTCTTGCGCAGCGGGAAGAAGGCGTTGATGTTCGTCATCGACGAGGCGAAGTTGCCGCCGCCGACGCCGGTGAGGGCGGCCACGGCCAGGAAGGTGGCGTACGAGGTGCCGGGCTCCATGACCAGCATCGCGGCCACCGTGGGCGCGAGCAGCAGCGTCGCGCTGAAGACGGTCCAGTTGCGGCCGCCGAAGCGGGCGACGGCGAAGGTGTAGGGCACCCGTACGAATGCGCCGACGAGGGTCGCGGTGGCGATCAGGAAGAACTTCCCGGCCGGGTCGATGCCGTACTCGGGGCCCATGAAGAGGACCATCACGGACCAGAGCGACCAGATGGAGAACCCGATGTGCTCGGAGAGCACGGAGTAGACCAGGTTGCGGCGGGCGACCCGCTCGCCGGTCTCCCTCCAGAACGTCTCGTCCTCGGGATCCCACCGCTCGATCCAGCGGCCCCCCTTGCGCGGTGCGGTCGTACCGGTCATCACACGCCCTCCACAGCTGTCGCGTCCGTGGTCACGACCGTAGGAAGGGCGCGTTTCGGCCCCGGTCCCCGCTGGATGACCGCCGGGAAACCTTGCTCTCACCCGCCGCCCGGTCCGGGTGTGAGCCGGGCCGGGACCCAGCTGCCGGGGGGCGGTACGAGCCAGCCCCGCTCGGCGGCCAGCGCACCGGCCGCGGCGCGCAGGGCGTCCAGCCCGGGGTGGCCGAAACCGCGCCGCCACACCATCGAGAGCGGGGACAGCGGCACGGGGTCGGTCAGCGGGCGCTTCACGCAGCCGGGCATGTCGAGGAAGTCCACGGTCACCAGGACCGGGTTGCCGGTCTTGGCCATCACCCGGCGGAACTCCTCCTTCCCCACGGCCACGGGTGCGGGCGGCGCCATCTCGATGCCGCGCCCGGCGAACAGCTCGCGCGCGAGCTCCGTCCACTCCACGGTCCGCGGGTTCCCGGCGCCCGCGTACACGGTCTCCCCGGCCAGCGCGTCCACGCGTACGGCGTCCTGCGCGGCCAGCGGATGCCCCTCGGGCAGCAGCACGGCGAGCGGCTCGTACCGTACGGGCACCTGCGCGAGGCGCGTGCGCAGCGCCGGGGCCAGCCCGTCGGCGTACCCGAAGGCGACGTCGAGCCGGCCTGCCGCGATCTCGGCGGCGGCGTGGGTGAGGCCGCTCTCGAAGCGGGCCATCAGCTCGCAGTCCGGGGCGAGTTCGCGGGCCCGTTCCAGGACCCGGCGGCCGGTGCTGGGGCCGTCGGTGTTCAGGTCGACGAGGAGGGCGCGGGGGGCGGTGAAGGCGGCGGCCAGGTCCTCGTGCGCGGCCAGCACCCGCCGGGCGAGCGGCAGCAGCCGCAGCCCGTCGGAGGTCAGCTCGACGGCGCGGGTGGTCCGTACGAACAGCGCCGTGCCCAGGGTCTGTTCGAGGCGGCGGACATCGCGGCTGAGGGCCTGCTGGGCGACGTAGAGGCGGGCGGCGGCACGGGTGAAGTGCAGCTCCTCGGCGGCGGCGACGAACCCGCGCAGCAGCCGGGGGTCCACATCTCGGGGGATCACCCCCGGAGACTAACAACGGAAACCGGTGAATGGGCTCCGAACAGGTGTTGGACGCCGAACCGGGGCCCGGCCGAGGGTGGTTGCCATGCCCCTCATGACCGTCACCGGCACCACGCTCGTCCTCGCGGCCCCGGCCGCTCCTGCTGCCTCTACCGCTCCGGCTGCTCCGGCTGCTCCGACCGCCCCTGCTGCCCCTGCGTCTGGGCTCGCGCCCGCACCCGCGCCCGTGCCCGCTCCTGCCGCCGCCTGGGGCCGCGTCCTCGGCCCGTACCGGAGCCTGTTCGCCCTCCCCGGCACCCGTGCCTTCACCGCCGGGAACCTCCTCGCCCGGCTCCCCATGGGCATGTTCGGGATCAGCGCGGTCATGATGATCGCCGGCCAGCGCGGTTCGTACGCCCTCGCCGGTGCGGTCACGGCCACCGGCCTGGCCGCGACCGCCCTGGTCGCGCCCTGGACGGCCCGGCTGGTCGACCGGTACGGGCAGGCCCGGATCGCCGTTCCCGCCACCCTGTTCGCGGTCCTCGGCTCGGTCTGCCTGATCGTGTGCGTCCGGACCGGAGCCCCGGCCTGGACCCTCTTCGCCTCCTACGCGGCGACCGCCACCACCCCCAACATCGGCGGCATGTCCCGGGCCCGCTGGACCCACCTGCTGCGCGGCGCCCCGGCCCCGCACCACACGGCCATGTCCTTCGAACAGGCCGCCGACGAACTCTGCTTCCTGCTCGGCCCGGTGCTGGCCGCCTTCCTGTGCACGGCCGTCTTCCCCGAGGCCGGCACCCTCGTCGGCGCCGCCCTGTTCCTCACCGGGATGCTGGTCTTCACCGCCCAGCGCGCCACGGAGCCCCCGGCGACGGGCGCGGCGCCCCGGCAGGGCTCGCCGCTGCGCGCCCTGGCTCCGCTCCTGGCCCTGTTCGGCTGCCTGGGCCTGGTGTTCGGCTCCATGGAGGTCACCTCGATCGCCTACCTCGACGCCACCGGGCTGGGCGCCGCCTCCGGCCTGGTCCTGGCCCTCCAAGCGGCGGGCTCCTGCGCGGCGGGGCTGCTCTACGGCACCCTGCGCCCCCGCACCCTGCGGACCTGCGTCGCCGTCCTGGCCGTCCTCATGGCCCTGCCCTGGGCCGCGGCGGCCGTCGGCTCGGTGCCCGCGCTCGCCGGCGCCCTGCTGCTGGCCGGCATGGCCACGGCCCCGACGATGGTCACCGCCATGTCCCGGGTCCACGCCCTGACCCCCGCGGGCCGCCTCAACGAGGGCATGACCCTCGCCGTCACCGCCATCTTCGCCGGTATCGCGGCCGGTTCCGCCACGGCGGGCCTGACGGTCGACCGGCTCGGTGCGCCGACGGCCTACCTGCTGCCCGCTGCGGCCGCGGTCGCAGCGGTGGCGGCTGCGGCGGCAGGGCGATTCATCCGGCGGGCGGGTGATCGTTCCCGCGTGGTACGCACCGCCGCCGCTCGCGATCCGCAATAACTGGGGGTGCCTTCCCCCAGCGCCCTTTCTTCGCGGAGGAACACCCTTTGTCTGCTCACCGCTCCGTTTCGGCTGCCGTGATCGTCGCGGCCGTCACCGCCTCCTGTCTCGTACCGGCCGTACCCGCCCTCGCCGACTCGGCGGGGCTGCGGTTCTCCCAGCCGTACGTCCCCTCGATCGCTCCCGGCCGGACGGGCCGCGTCGTCATCGCCGCCGCCACCGGGACCGACCAGGCCGTCAGCAGCACCTTCCGGATCACCGCTCCGGAACGGACGACCTTTCCGGAGGCCCGCTTCTACTGGAACGGCCGGCGCACGGCCTCCCCGTGCACGCTCTCGCGCGACGCGCGACAGCTGACCTGCGAGGCCGGAACCCGCGCGGGCTTCGTCTTCCCCGCGAACGAGCAGACCCGGCTCGGCGTGTCCGTCCGCGTGGACGCGAACGCCCCGGAGGGCACAACGCTGGACGGCGGCGAGTGGGCGACCGGAGCCGAGGCGCCCGCCCTGTTCGCCGTGGCCACCTCGGTGACCGGGCCGACGGGCCCGAAGGGCGACGACGGCAAGCCCGGAAAGCCCGGCCACCACGGCAAGCCCGGAAAGCCGGGCCCCAAGGGCGAGAAGGGCGACAAGGGAGACAAGGGCGACACCGGCCCCGAGGGCCCCCGCGGCCCCGAAGGCCCGGCCGGCCCCGAAGGCCCCACCGGCCCCGAAGGACCGCAGGGCCCCTCCGGCGGCCCGCCCGGACCGCAGGGCCCCAAGGGCGACACGGGCGACACCGGCCCCGAAGGACCTGCGGGACCTGAAGGCCCCGCCGGACCCGAAGGCCCCCAGGGCCCCACCGGCCCCGAAGGACCGCAGGGCCCCTCCGGCGGCCCGCCCGGACCGCAGGGCCCCGAGGGACCCCAGGGACCCCAAGGACCCGCAGGCCCGTCCGGCCCTGCCGGCCCGCAGGGCCCCAAGGGACACCAGGGCAAGCCCGGAAAGCCCGGCCCCGCCGGTCCCGCCGGACCCAAGGGACACCAGGGCAAGCCCGGAAAGCCCGGCCCGGCCGGTCCTGCCGGACCGAAGGGACCCAAGGGCCCCCAGGGCCTGCCGGGCAAGCCCGGTCCGCAGGGCCCGAAGGGACCAAAGGGCGACACCGGCAAGCCCGGTGACTGCAAGTGCGGCGGCCACCACGAGCACCCGAAGGCCAAGATCGTCGCCCCCGGCAAGGGCCTCGGCATCCGCTCCGGCCCCGGCACGCAGTACGCGAAGAAGGGCAAGGCCAAGACGGGCACGGTGGTCAAGCTGCAGTGCAAGGTCAACGGCCAGAACGTCGACGGCAATTCGATCTGGTACAAGCTCGCCGACGGCAGCGGCTGGATCTCCGCCCGCTACGCCCTGAACCTCAACAAGGTGCCGTTCTGCTGACAGCGGCCCCCGCCCGACGCACATGACGAGGGCCCCCGCAGCCGAGCTTGGCTGTGGGGGCCATCGTCCGCTCGTACCGGTTTCTGGTACATATCCAGTACCATAAATCCGTACGACCATCGACGAGGAGGGCACCATGTCCATAAGCGCCAGCGAAGCCAGGGCGACCCTGTTCCCTCTGATCGAGCGCGTCAACACGGACCACGCCCCGGTGCGCATCACCTCCAAGAACGGTGACGCCGTGCTCATGTCCGCCGACGACTACGACTCCTGGCAGGAGACCGTCTATCTGCTGCGCTCGCCTGCCAACGCCCAGCGCCTGATGGCCGCGGTGGCTCGGGACCGCGAAGGCGCGCCCGCGATCGCGAAGACCATGGATGAGCTGAGGGATCTGGCCGGAGGCGAGGAGTGAGGAGTGTCCACTTCGACCCCGACGGCTGGGAGGACTTCCTCTTCTGGCTCGCCTCCGACCTGAAGATGGCCCGCAGGATCACCCGCCTGATCGGCGAGATCCAACGCGACCCGTTCACCGGGATCGGCAAGCCCGAGCCGCTGAAGGGGGAGTTGTCGGGCTACTGGTCCCGCCGGATCGATGACGAACACCGGCTCGTGTACCGGGCGGACGAGAAGGAAGTGAAGATCCTCAAGGCCCGGTACCACTACTGATACGGCATGACGAAGGCCCCGCAGCCGGTTGGGGTCCTTTCCCGTTCTCCCGCCACCCGGCCGCGGGTACCGTCCAAGCAGGACCACTACGCGGACGGAGCACAGACAGGATGCCCCAGAACACTGCCGCCGGCACGGGTGCGCGCATCGCGGCGTACCGGAGACTGTGCCGACTCACCCAGCCCCAACTAGCCAACAGAGCCAGCATCTCCGAAAGCCTCCTGGCCAAAGTCGAACAGGGCCGCCGTCCGGCCTCGGCATCGTTCGTCGCCGCCGTGGCCCGCGCCCTCGGCGTACCGGTCACCACCTTCACCGGCCAGCCCTACCTCACCGACCAGGCCCAGGACCGCCTGGACGGCCCCCTGGCCAACCTGCGAGCCTCCCTGGAGAACTGGGACCTGGCCCTGGAGGAGGTCCCCGTCCGCACGGCGACCGCCATCGGCGCGGACGTCCACCTGGTCCTGAAGGCCCGGCGCGCCTCCAACTACGCGAAGATCACCGCTATGGCGCCGGCGCTCATTTACGAACTGGTGCAGGTGTCCCAGACCGCCACCGGGCGCGCCGAAGAGCAGGCACACCGGATGCTGGTCCACGTCTACCGGTCCGCGTACGACGTCGCTTACAACCTGGGGCTGTCCGACCTGGTGGCCCTGCTGCTGTCCCGCATGGACTACTCCGTCCACCGCGGGAACGACCCGTACTTGATGGCACTGCACCACTACATGCGGGCGTACGCCACCTTCACCACGGGCCGTCTGGAGGTCGGTCAGGCCATCATCAGCCGCGCCCTGGACATCGTGGAGACCGGCGTCCAGGCCGGGGACGTACCGGCCCTGTGCTCCGCCGGAAACCTCCGCCTGCGGGCCGCCATGCTCGCCTGCCGGCGGGGCGACGGGGACACCGCCCGCGGGGAGCTGGCCGAAGCGCGCCGCCTCGGGGACATGCTGGGCAGGGAGGTGACAGGCGGCGGAAACGACGGCCCGCACGTCCAGAGCTTCGGCCCCACCAACGTGGCCATCCACGCCTCCGCCGTGGAGATGGAGCTGGGCAACCACGGCCGCGCGTTGCAGCTGGCGAAGGAGGTCCGCCCGCCGGCCGACTACTTCCCCGACCGCCTGGGCCACTTCTGGATCGACACCGCCCGCGCCCAGCTGTCGACGGGGAAGACGGACGCCGCCTTGACCTCCCTCCTCAGAGCGCGGTCCGTCGCCCCCCAGCAGGCCAAGTACCACCCGAGCGTCCGGGAGACCGTAAGCGGCCTCGTGCACACCGCACGCCGCACCCCGGACACCTTGATCGGTTACGCGTCCTGGTGCGGGGCGGACCTGTAGACCACTGTCCACACTGGCCCCACCCGTCACACGGCGTCCTGGAACTGTCACAACCTGTGCCAGTTCTGGGGCGCCGTTCCGCGTTCACTGGTCATCGGCAGCAACCACCGACACCCAGTCGGCCCCGTTCCCCAACAACGCTGCCCACGCACTCGTACGGCTCCAGCTCCCGACGACGTGAGGTGATGATGGCCACAGCCAGCCCGGACAACCACCACGCCCTCCCCGGCCCGCCAGCCGGACCTAGCCCCGAACTCCAGGACCGCGCCGCGGATGGTCTGGCCCGGTTCATGGCCCGCTGGGAGCCCCCGGACGACGTCCAGCACGACCAGGCCGACGACGCGGCGGAGGACCGGTGATAACCATGGTGTCCGCCCGCCGCCCGGCCCCGTACGCGGTCGGGGACCAGGTCACCGGCACCTCCTATGTACCGCCCGAGGACCGCCGCCGGGCGGCACCGGAGCCCATCACCGGCCGCGTGGTCCAGGTCGGCTCCGGTTGGGACGGGGTGGACGCCGCCCGCGCATTCGTCTGGGTGCGTCTCCCCTCCGGGCAGGAGCGCCAGGCCCTGATACGGGACATCACGAAGGTGACCCCGTGACGGGCCGACGGCGCCGGGTCCGGTTACTCGCCGACCCCGCGGGGGCCGGCCTGGCCGCCGTGTGGGCCCTCGGCCACGTCGTCGTTGGAGCCTTCCTGGTCCAGGCCGACGACACGAACACCGTGGCGGCCACGCCCCGGCCGGCCACCTCCCGCCCAGACACCCCGCCCGACGACCACCACAACAACGGTGGCCGGGCGTGCCGGTGGGGGAACCGCGCCACCCTCTAGAGCTGGCCCCGCCGCGACGCCCTGGCTGCCCCTTCCCCCCCTGGGCGGCCGCCCGCGGCGGGGCCCGAAGACCTCCGCCCGGAACAACCCTGGACAGGTCGAGCCGGACGGACCGGTGCCGGGGCCTTCTCCCGAAGGCTCCGGCACCACCTACAGCACCACTCGAACCATCGAATCGAGAGGAGCACCACCCCATGACTCCCACACCCCTTGCGCCTCCGGCGCCGTGGGCAATGCGGCTGGTCACTGACCGGCTTCCGATCGGCCCGCCCGCGTACGCGGCGGTGACGCTGGACCCGTCCACGCAGACCGCCCGCTACACCGACACCGCCGGCCAGCCGGTGGAGATGGGCCAGCACGGCACCAACCAGACCAACCCCACCACGTCCATGTCCGGCGGCAGCGACGGTTCCAGCCCGCAGCCGCAGACCGCGGACGACTCGAACCCCGACTACAGCTCGGACTGACCGATGACCTCCACCATCCTGGTTCTCACTGCGCTGGAGGACGTCACGGCGGACCTGGTGATCTCCGCGCTGAACGAGCGTGAGGTACCCGTGGTCCGCGCCGATCCCGCCGATATCGGCGCCGGGTTGTCCTGCGGTGCCCGTATCGGAGGTGGGGCGGCAGCCTGGGGTGGACGACTGGCCACAGGGAGCCGGGAGGTGGAGTTAGGGGAGGTGGCGGCGGTGTACTACCGCCGCCCCACCCCGTACGCCGCCCGGTACGGCCACCTGCCCGCCCAACAGCGGGACTTCTGCACCGCCGAGGCCCGCCACGGCCTCGGCGGCATCCTGCACTCCCTGGCCGGCGCCCTCTACGTCAATCACCCCCTGTCTGTAGCTGGCGCGGAGTTCAAGCCCGCCCAGCTCCAGCGGTTCATGGAGCTGGGGCTCACCATCCCGGCCACGCTCATCACCAACGACGTGGAGCAGGCCCGGGCGTTCGCCGCCGAACACGGGCCGGTCATTTACAAGCCCTTCCGGGGCCTGCCCGCCGGTGAGGACGGGCACGCCGGGGCGATCTGGGCGCAGCGCGTCAACCCCGGCACCTTCGACGACTCCCTGTCGGTGATCCCGCACCAGTTCCAGGCCGAGGTACCCAAGACCGGCGACGTCCGGATGACCGTGGTCGGCCGGCAGGTGTTTGCCAGCCGCGTGGAAGCCCCGGACGGGGCCCTGGACTGGCGGCGCGGCGACTGGAACAAGCTGGTCCACACCCCCATCGACGTGCCGGAGCCAATCGTGGCGGCCCTGCGCGGCTACCTGGCATCGTTCGGGCTGGTCTTCGGCTGCTTCGACTTCGCCCTGACCGGCGGCGGCGATGCTGCGGAAGACTGGACGGCCATCGAGTGCAACCCGAACGGACAGTGGGGCTGGCTCCCCGACGCACCCGCCATCACCGAAGCGTTTGCCGACATCCTCACCAGGAAGGAGGCGGCAGGCCATGACGATGCCCGCCGACCCTGAGACCGAGGCCGCCCAGCTGCGGCAGACGCTGGCCAGCGCCCTGGCCGAGTCCGGCGCCCTGGCCGATCCCCGGTGGCGGGCGGCCGTGGAGGCAGTACCCCGGCACCGGTTCGTCCCCGGCTTCTACCTGGCCGCCGACGAACTGGACGCCCACGGGCTCACGGTGTGGGAGCCGGTGACCGCCGAACTGGACTACGACAGGTGGCTGGCCGCCGCGTACACCGACACCACCCTGACCACACAGTTCGACGGCGACGAACCCGACTGGCAGCAGCCGCCTGCGCCCCGGCACGGGGGCGCGCCCACGTCCTCCTCCACCCTGCCTTCCCTGGTCGTGCAGATGTGGGCGGACGTCGACGTGCACGAAGGCCACCGTGTGCTGGAAATCGGGACCGGCACCGGCTACTCCACCGCACTCGCCTGCGAACGCCTGGACTCCCGACTGGTCACCTCCATCGAGGTGGACGGCCACCGGCTCTCCCAGGCGGCGGGCGCCCTATACGGGCTGGGGTACACACCCACGCTCGCCGTCGCGGACGGCCTGTACGGGTACTGGCCGCAAGCGCCCTTCGACCGGATCGTGGCCGCCTGCTCCTTCCGCGCCGTACCCCCGGCCCTGATCGCCCAGACCCGGCCGGGCGGAAAGATCCTGCTCACCCTCTCCGGCTGGCTCTACGGATACGCCCGCGTCCTGCTCACCGTGAACGAAGACGGCACAGCCACGGGCCCGCTACTGCCGGGCACGGTCTCCTTCATGTCCGCCCGCACCCACGCCGCCCCCGCGCTCGGGAACCCCACCCACTGGACCGCCCAGCTCACCGACGGAGGCCGCCGCGCCCAGCATTCGCCGCAGCGGATCACCGCCGCCACCACGGAGGCGTTCCACCTGCGCTTCCTGGCCCAGTCCACCATCCCCGACGCCCAGATGACCACCGTGGGTAAAAGCGTGCTCCTGGCCGACACCGTCACCGGCTCCGCCGCCCTCCTCACCCCACAGGGTGACGAGTGGGAGGTACGGGAGCGCGGGCCGGCGCGGCTGTGGGAGCAGGTGGAAAGCGTGCTGACCGCCTACGACAAGGCCGGCCAGCCGGGCCCGGAGACGTTCACCCTTCACGTGTACGAAGGCGGGCAACACCTCCGGCATCCGAAGATTCCAGGGCTCCCCCTTCCCCGCCCCTGAGATTCTGGGACCATCACCCCCATGGCCAAGCACCGCCGCCCAGGACCGCCCAACCAGCCGTCCCGCGCCGTCCCCCGCGTCGACCCGGCTGACCCGCTCGCCGCGTACACCCGCCGCCGCCGGCCACCGCTGGACATCCACCGTCGCCACCGTCCCGCACACGGCGGCGCCGGCCACGTGCGACCGGACGAACCGCGTGTCCTGGAGGAATGGGACGGCTTCGCCTACGTGGTGATCGGCACCGCCTCCGGCCTGGCGGAAGCGAAGGCGTGGGCCTCCGGCTGACGCACATGACAAAGGCCCCGCAGCCGAGAGGCTGCGGGGCCTTTGCCCACATGGGATGAGTGGAGATGGCGGGAATCGAACCCGCGTCCAACGGTGCAGAAGCAGGGCTTCTCCGAGCGCAGTCCGCTGCGCTTTTCTCAGCCCCGGAGATCACACGGACAAGTCTCCGACGGGCTCAGTCACTGTTTGATTTCCCTCCAGCCCCCGTGACCGGGGTTAGAGGTTTAGATCCCTAATTGACGCCAGGATCCGGACCGGGACCACTTCCGGGCTGACGCTCCTCACAGAGGCTTCAGCTCACTGTTATTAGGCAGCGAGGGTGAAGCGGGAGTTATCGCTCTTGGAGTTGGCGATTATTGTTTGCGACATGTGGTTAGCGAGATCATTGCCGCTTCCTCGGCTCGCTTCCCCTGCATCGACATCCGCTGTCGAAACCGATCATCCCCATGTTTCACGCTTTTCAGTTATGTACTGCACAAGTAGCGTCCACCGCGAGCGGCGGGTGCTGACGCCATGGTACGCGAAGTGGACCACCGCGTGCCAGGAGATTAAACCGTACCCCGCTGCTTGCGCCGGATCGCCGAGATCGCCCGGTTCGTCTCGCGGGTGTCCTGCTTCTCCCGGAGCGTCTGCCGCTTGTCGTACTCCTTCTTGCCCTTGGCCAGCGCGATCTCGACCTTCGCGCGGCCGTCCTTGAAGTACAGCGACAGGGGCACGATCGTGTGACCCGTCTCCTCCGACTTGCGCTCCAGCTTGTCGATCTCCTCCCGGTGCATGAGGAGCTTGCGCTTGCGGCGGGCGCTGTGGTTGGTCCAGGTGCCCTGGCTGTACTCCGGCACGTGCACGTTGTAGAGCCACGCCTCGCGGCCCTCCACCGACACGAAGCCGTCGACCAGCGAGGCCCGGCCCTGGCGCATGGACTTGACCTCGGTCCCCGTGAGCACGAGACCGCACTCGTAGGTGTCGAGGATCGTGTAGTCGTGCCGCGCCTTCTTGTTCTGGGCGATCAGCTTGCGCCCTTTTTCCTTAGCCATAGTGAGGTCATTTTCGCACTACGGACCCACCCCGAGGCCACCCAATACCTGCGCGGCCCGCTCCTCGACGCCCGCGCCCGCCGCCACGTCCGGGGTGATGCCCCTGCCGTCCAGGCTGCGGCCGCCCGGTGTGCGGTACGTGCCCACCGTCAGCTCGGCCACTGAACCGTCCGGGAGCTCCGTCGGCATCTGCACCGAGCCCTTGCCGAAGGTCCTGCTGCCCACCGCCACGGCCCGGCCGCGGTCCTGGAGGGCGCCGGTGACCAGCTCGGCCGCGCTCATGGTGCCGCCGTCCACCAGGGCCACCAGCGGCCGGCCGGTGTCCCCGCCCGGGTCGGCGTACAGGGCGCGCTGGTCGCCCCGTACGTCGTACGTCGCCACCAGGCCGCCGTCCAGGAAGGCGGAGGCCGCCGTCACCGCCTCCGCGACCAGCCCGCCCGGATTGCCGCGCAGGTCGAGCATGACCCCGCCGCCGGGCGGGGCCGCGCGCACGGCCGCCTTGACCCGCTCGCCCGAACCGCGGGTGAAGGAGGCCACCTTGATGACGGTGATCCCGTCGCGGAGCTGCCGTACGGTCACCGGCTCGGTGCGCAGCTGCTCGCGGCGGACGGTCTCGGTGAGGTCGGCGCCTTCGCGGCTGAGGTTCAGCACGACGGGGGTGCCGGCCTGGCCGCGCAGCAGGGCGATCACGTCGGTGACGGCGAGGCCGGTGACGGCGTGCCCGTCGACGCTCAGCAGCCGGTCCCCGGCGCGTACGCCGGCCCGGGCGGCGGGGCCGGCGGGCTGGACCTTGTCGACCTCGATGCGGCCTTCGGGGCCGCGCCGGGCCCAGAGCCCGACCCCGGTCCAGCGGCCGTCGAGGCCCTCGGCGAAGGCGGCGTACTCGCCCTGGTCGTAGACGGTGCCCCAGCGGTCCCCGCTGCGGCTGACCACCTCCTGGGCGGCCTTCTTGCCGGACTTCCCGTCGGCGACGGCCTCGGCGGCGGCCCGGGCGACGGCCTCCCGGTCGGCGGTGCCCGTGGCTCTGGGCGGTTCGGGTACGGAGGCCTCCGCGGCCTCGGCACGGACGGCGAGGGCGGCCGCGGTGTCCTCGCGGTCCCAGCAGCCGGTGCTCGCGGCGGTGCCGACGGCCGCGAGGAAGGCCAACGTCAAAGCGGCCCCGCGACGCAGGTCGCGGGGCCGGAGACAGAAGGCGGGAATACTCGGCAGGCCCGGCATGGCGCCGAGTCTAGGACAAGCCCCGTGCCGGTACGGATGGTTGGCCGGACCGCTCACGGGGCGCTCGTCACACCTTCAGGTACTTGCGCAATGCGAGGAACGCGGCCACCGAGGGCATCAGGAGGCCGATGAAGAGCACGTACGGCAGCTTGGCGATGACGGAGGTCCAGCCCATGAAGTCGATGATCTGGATCTTGTCCCGCAGGCCGACGCCGTGGTCGATGACGAAGTACTGGCCCGAGACGAGCATCACGCAGGCGAAGAGCGCGCCGATGAGCCCGGCGACGGCCGCCTCCATGATGAAGGGGACCTGGATGTAGAAGCTGGAGGCACCCACCAGCCGCATGATCCCGGTCTCCCGCCTGCGGCTGAACGCGGAGACGCGCACCGTGTTGACGATCAGCAGCAGCGCCACGATCAGCATGATCAGCATGATGGCGAGCGCGGCGACGTTGAGGTAGTTGAGGATCTTGAAGAGGTCGTCGATGGCCTGGCGCTGGTCGTCGACGGTGTGGATGCCGTCCCGGCCGGTGAAGGCGGAGGTGACGACCTTGTACTTCTCCGGGTCCTTGAGCTTGACCCGGAAGGACTCCTGCATCTGGTCCGGGGTGATGGAGGAGGCCAGCGCCGTGTGGCCGTACTGCTCCTGGTAGTGCTTGTAGGCCTCGTCCGCCGACTCGTAGGCGACGGACTTCACCAGGGACATCTGCTTGAGCTCGGTCTCGATCTGCTTCTTCTGCTCGTCGGTCACCGCACCCTTGCGGCAGGTGGCGACACCGGGGTCGCCCGACCCGGCCGCCTTGTTGGCGGCTTCGGTGGCCTGCTCGGCGTCCGACTTGTTGCAGAGGTAGATCGAGACGTTGGCCTTGTCGTACCAGTAGCCCTTCATCTTGCTGACCTGCTCGCGCATGAGCAGGGAGCCACCGAACAGGGCCAGCGACAGGGCCACGGAGATGATGACCGCGAAGGTCATGGTGAGATTGCGACGGAGACCGACGCCGATCTCCGACATGACGAACTGGGCGCGCATTGCGTCTCAGGGACCTTTCAGTGCTGGTAGCCGTAGACGCCGCGCGACTGGTCGCGCACGAGTCGGCCCTGTTCGAGTTCGATGACGCGCTTGCGCATCTGGTCGACGATCTGCTGGTCGTGGGTCGCCATGATCACGGTGGTGCCGGTCCGGTTGATCCGGTCCAGCAGCTTCATGATCCCGACGGAGGTCTGCGGGTCGAGGTTGCCGGTGGGCTCGTCCGCGATGAGCAGGGCGGGGCGGTTGACGAAGGCGCGGGCGATGGCCACGCGCTGCTGCTCACCGCCGGAGAGCTCGCCGGGCATCCGGTCCTCCTTGCCGCCGAGGCCGACGAGCTCCAGGACCTGCGGGACGGCCTTGCGGATCTCGCCCCGCGGCTTGCCGATGACCTCCTGCGCGAAGGCCACGTTCTCGGCCACCGTCTTGTTGGGCAGCAGGCGGAAGTCCTGGAAGACGGTGCCCAGCTGGCGGCGCATCTGCGGCACCTTCCAGTTGGAGAGCTTGGCGAGGTCCTTGCCCAGGACGTGGACCTGGCCGTGGCTCGCCCGCTCCTCGCGCAGGATGAGCCGCAGGAAGGTGGACTTGCCGGAGCCGGAGGAGCCGACCAGGAAGACGAACTCGCCCTTCGCGATGTCCAGGGAGACATCTCTGAGTGCGGGACGGTTCTGCTTCGGGTAGGACTTGGAGACGCTGTCGAATCGGATCACGGTGCACCACGGTCGCCGGGAGTAGGTGTGCGTGACCATACGCGAACGGGCGCGGGGTGTGGACCCGGCTACCGGAGTTGCCCCTTTTATCCCCCGGTCCGGGAGGATCCTGAGCCGGCCGGGACCGTGATTGCCCGGACGGGCCGCGCCGAATGCCGGCGAAGCTGGCACAGTGGTAGGGGGAACGGTCTCGTTCCCCGCCGCGTTGTAGTCGATGTCGCAGTGTGAAGGGGACGAGAGGAGGAGCGCATGACATATGACCGGCTCGTGTGCGCGAACTGCGCCGCACCCGTAAGCCAGGGCCGCTGCCCTGTGTGCCGGGCGAACCGGGAGCGCCTCCAGCAGGAGGGCCCCTTCTCCGGCCTGAATCCCGTGGCGCTCATCGCCCTCATGGTGATCCTGGTGGCCGCGCTGGCACTGGTGGCCCAGCAGACCGCGTAGACGTACCGATCATGAAGAATCCATGACGGTTCATGGCGAAAGGGCCCGGACACCAGGTGTCCGGGCCCTTTCCGCATGCCGGGGGGGTTACGCGGTCTGCTCCTGCTGCTTGCGCCAGCGGATGCCGGCCTCGAGGAAGCCGTCGATCTCGCCGTCGAGCACCGCCTGCGGGTTGCCGACCTCGAACTCCGTCCGCAGGTCCTTGACCATCTGGTACGGGTGCAGGACGTAGGACCGCATCTGGTTGCCCCAGGAGCTGCCGCCGTCCTTGAGGGCGTCCATCTTGGCCTGTTCCTCCTGGCGGCGCCGCTCGAGCAGCTTGGCCTGGAGGACGTTCATGGCGCTGGCCTTGTTCTGGATCTGCGAGCGCTCGTTCTGGCAGGAGACCACGATGCCGGTCGGGATGTGCGTGATGCGCACGGCCGAGTCGGTCGTGTTGACGCCCTGGCCGCCGGGGCCGGAGGCGCGGTACACGTCGATGCGCAGCTCGCCCTCGTCGATCTCGACGTGGTCGCTGGACTCGACGACCGGCAGCACCTCGACGCCCGCGAAGGAGGTCTGGCGGCGGCCCTGGTTGTCGAAGGGCGAGATCCGCACGAGGCGGTGGGTGCCCTGCTCCACGGAGAGGGTGCCGTAGGCGTACGGGGCCTTGACGACGAAGGTGGTCGACTTGATGCCGGCCTCTTCCGCGTACGAGGTCTCGTAGACCTCGGTGGGGTAGCCGTGCCGCTCGGCCCAGCGCAGGTACATGCGCTGGAGGCGCTCGGCGAAGTCGGAGGCGTCGACGCCGCCGGCCTCGGCGCGGATGTTGACCAGGGCCTCGCGCTCGGCGTACTCGCCGGAGAGCAGGGTCCTGACCTCCATCTCGTCCAGGGCCTTGCGCACGGAGACCAGCTCCGCCTCGGCCTCGGCGAGGGTGTCCGCGTCGTCCATCTCCTGGGCGAGGTCGAACAGCACCGAGAGGTCGTCGATGCGCCCGCGCAGGGTCTCGGTCTTGCGGACCTCTGCCTGGAGGTGGGAAAGCTTGCTCGTGATCTTCTGAGCGGCCTCCGGGTCGTCCCACAGGGACGGCGCGGCGGCCTGCTCCTCGAGCACGGCGATATCTGCCCTCAGCTTGTCGAGGTCCAGGACGGCCTCGATCGACCCCATGGTCGAGGAGAGGGACTTCAGCTCTTCGGAAACATCGACGACTGCCACGGGTCCAGCGTAGCCGGTCCGCGGCCGGGGCCGTCCGGGCAGGCCGGATCACCCGTACTGATGACCGCTCGCACGGGCGTACGCTCACCGTATGACCGTTCCCTTCGTCACGCGCCTCGTGAAGCGCCGGCATGTCGACCACATGCGCGTCACGACGTCGAGCTGTCTGCCGCCGGACCATCCCCAAGCCTGATCCACACCGATCCGACTTGGTCCTGTACGCGGCCCAAGCGGTCCCGGCGCCATCCCTGCCGGCGGCCCTCCCCACCCGCGGCCCCCGCCACCCGAAGGGGAACAGGACCCCGTGACATCCGAAACGGAGCCGTCATGCCGTCCGCGCACCCGTCCCTTCCCGCCCTGCCCGTCCTAGACCTCTCCGAGGCGGACGACCCGGCCCGGCGGGCCGGGTTCCTGAAGAAGCTGCACGCAGCGGCCAGGGACACCGGGTTCCTGTACCTGACCGGGCACGGCGTCACCGACGCCGAGAGCACCCGCGTGCTGGAGCTGACCAGGGCCTTCTTCACCCTTCCGGAAGCCGACCGGCTGGCCGTGAGCAATCTGAACTCCCCGCACTTCCGCGGCTACACGCGGATCGGCCACGAGCTGACCGGCGGGGCCTCCGACTGGCGGGACCAGCTGGACGTGGGCGCGGAGCGGCCGGCGCCGGCGGTGGGGCCGCGGGACCCGGCGTACCTGTGGCTGGAGGGCCCGAACCAGTGGCCCGCGGCGCTGCCCGAGCTGCGGGGCGTGGTCCTGGACTGGCAGTCCCGGCTCGCGGGGGTCGCCCACCGGCTGCTGCGGGAGATCCTGGCGTCGATCGGCGCCCCGCCGGACTTCTTCGACGCGGCCTTCGCGGACCGGCCCCACCTGCACACGAAGCTGATCCGCTACCCGGGGTCGGACCCGACGGGCGCGGACCAGGGGGTCGGCGCGCACAAGGACTACGGCTTCCTGACGCTGCTCCTTCAGGACTCGGTGGGCGGCCTCCAGGTGGTCCGGGACGGCGGCTACGTCGACATCCCGCCGATGCCCGGCGCGTTCGTCGTCAACCTGGGCGAGCTGCTGGAGATCGCGACGGAGGGCTACCTGACGGCGACGGACCACCGGGTGGTCAGCCCGCCGGGTGCGGTGGAGCGGTATTCGGTGCCGTTCTTCTACAACCCGCGGCTGGACGCGGTGGTGGAGACGGTGCCGGGGGACTATCTCGCGGAGGCGCCGGGCATCGCGCACGACGCGTCGAATCCGCTGCACGCGGAGTACGGGCGCAACGAGCTGAAGGGCTGGGTCCGCGCCCACCCGGCGGTGGCCGCCCGCTGGCACCCAGAACTGGCCTCCCACTAGCCCACCCCTGTGCCCGCCCAGCCCCCGCGCCTCAAACGCCGACGGGGCTGGGCGAACCCTGGCCCGGCCCTCGGCCGCGGCTCCATGCCCTGGGGCTCCGCCCCAGACCCCGCGCCTCAAACGCCGGCGGGGCTGGATTTTGCTTCGGCGTGGCTGCATGGGACGGCACAACTCCGCGCCTCCCAAGGGACGCCCTCAACGCCGGGCGGTGGAGCCCCGAGGGCCGGGCAGCGGCCACATTCAGCCCCGCCGGCGTTTGAGGCGCGGGGTTTGGGGCGGAGCCCCAAGGCTTTGAGGCGCGGGGCTAGGGGGTGCGGGGGCCCGATTGTTTTGAGTCTTGGGGTGGGGGGGCGGGGTCGTCGCCCGAGGTGGCCAGCCATGTGCCCACCGCAGCCACCGCGGCCAGCGCGACGGCCGCCGCCGACAGGGCCAGGCGCCGCTTGCGGGCGGCCTCGGCACGGTGCCGGGCCGAGCCCGGTCGGTGGCCCCCGGCCGGTCGCGGCACCCGGGCCGTGCCCAGCGCGCCGCCCGCCAGCTCGTCCGGCCCCGGCACCCGCATCGAGGTGTGGGTGTCCCGGTTGGAGTCGGTCGCGGAGCCCGGCACCAGCGGGACCACGCCCCGCCGGCGGACCGGATCCGCGGAGGCCGCGGCCGAAGCCGCGGACGGGTCGTCCGAGGGGTTCGGCTCCGGCTCCGCGTCGTCCGGCTCGTCCACGTCCAGCGGCGGCATCCCGGCCAGCAGCGGCAGCAGGTCCCGCAGGCGTACGGAGAGCTCCGAGGCGCGCAGCCGCGAGGCCGGCGCCTTGGCCAGGCACTGCACGATCAGCTGCCACAGCTCGTCGGGGATCCCCGGGAGCGGGACCACGGTCTCCGTGACGTGCCGGCGCAGCACCGCCCCGGGATGGCCGCCGCCGAAGGGGGTGAATCCGGCCAGCAGCTCGTACAGGACCGTGGCCAGGGCGTATATGTCCACCGCCGCCCTCGGGGGCAGCCCCTCGACGATCTCCGGGGCCAGATAGTCCGGCGTCCCGATGATCCGCGTGGTCGGCGCCGAGGCCCGGCTCGCGGAGGCCCGCCGCGGGGTGTCGATCAGTTTGGCCACGCCGAAGTCGGTCAGCAGCGCCGGATGCGCTCCGCCCGGGCCGAGCGGGCCCTGCATGTCCAGCAGGACGTTCTCGGGCTTGACGTCGCGGTGGACGACCCCGGCCGCGTGCGCCGCGGCCAGCGCGTCCGCGACGTCCGCGACGATGGCCACGGCCGCCTCGGGGGCGAGCCTGCGCTCGCGGTCGAGGCGCGTGCGCAGGTCCGTACCGCGTACGAGGTCCATGACGAGGGCCAGGTCGTTGCCGTCGACGACGAGGTCGCGGACGGAGACGACGTGCGGATGCTCCAGGCCGAGGAGCGCGCTGCGCTCCTGGACGAACCGTCCGACCAGCTCCTGGTCGGAGGCGAGGTCCTCGCGCAGCAGTTTGACGGCGACGGGCCCGTCAGGCCCCTCGCCCAGCCACACCGTGCCCGCGCTGCCGCGCCCCAGGATCTGGTGCGCGGTGTACCGGCTGCCGATCTTCCGTGCCACGACTGCTCCCTCAGCGGCTGGCGTACGCACCAAAGCTACGCGGCCGGGTGGGTGTTGGAGGCCAGCAGGGGCCCGGATTCGCGGCGACCTTCACTTCTGCGGGCGAAATCACCCCGCAGAAGTCGACAAATCCACGAACTCGGCGCTACGGGGCCCGACTCAGGGCTGGGTCGAGCCCGTGCTGTCCCCGATGGAGCCCACCCAGTCGACGACGGTGGAGCCCATCGTCCACAGCTGGTCCCACCAGCCCCGGCCGGTGCCGACCCACTCCTGGAGCGGGGTGAGCTCCCAGACCAGCCAGCCCGCCACGACGAACAGCAGGATCATGACGAGGCAGCCCTTGAGGCAGCCGAGGCCGGGGATCCGCACCGGGTTGGCGCTGCGGCGGCGCGGCTCGCGCGGCTCGCGCGGGGCCTGCTGCCGGGGCGGCGGACCCTGCGGGGGCTGCTGCTGCGGGGGCTGCTGCGGCTGCCGGTACTGGGGCTGCTGCGGAGGCTGCGGCTGGTGGTACGGCTGCGGCTGGTGCTGCTGCGGCTGGTAGTGCTGCGGAGGCGGCGGGGGCGCGTACTGCTGCTGCGGAGGCCGCTGCTGAGGCTGCTGAGGCTGCCGGTACTGGGGCTGCTGCGGCTGCTGGTACTGCTGCTGCGGGGGCTGCTGCGGCCGGTGCTGCGGCGGCGGGGGCGCCTGCCGCTGGGGGCGGCGGCGCAGCGGGTCCTCGCTCGGGTCGAGGTACTGGACCTGCGTCTGCTCGTTGCGGTCGCGGACGGCGCGCATCTGCGATTCCCACGGATGCGGCTGGTCCGGCTGTTGTACGGGCGGCATCACCGAGGTCGGGTCCGCCCCGCCGGCCGCGCCGACCGGCGGCATGACGCTGGTCATCGCGTTGGGGTCGTACGCGCCCATGGGCGTGCCGGCGCCCGCGGGCAGCACCTGGGTCGGGTCGGCGGAGCCGAGCACGCCCGGGGTTTCGGGGACGGGCGCGGGCGAGGGGTCGGGCGCGAGCAGCGCGCCGACGCCGAGGGCGGCCTCGACCTCGGCCGCCGTGGAGTGCACGCCGATGCCGGCGGCGACCACGCGCAGTCCGCGGGCCAGGCTCTCGGCGCTGGGCCGCTCGTTCGGCTCCTTGCGCAGGCAGCGCTCGACGACGGTCCACAGCGGCTCGGGAACGGTCGCGGGGCGCTGCGGCTCCTCGCTGAGGTGGCGGTGGAGCACTTCGAGCGCGGTGCCGCCCGCGAAGGGCGGCCGGCCGGTGAGCAGCTCGTAGAGCAGGATCCCGGCGCCGTAGATGTCGACGGCGGAGGTCTGCGGGCGGCCCTCGGCGGACTCGGGGGCCACGTAGGCCGGGGTGCCGACGAACTCGTGGGTGCGGGTCAGGCCCGGGGAGTCCGCGAGGCGGGCGATGCCGAAGTCGGTGAGCATCGGCCGCATCTGTCCGCCGCGCTCGTCGACCAGCACGTTGGCCGGCTTCAGGTCGCGGTGGACCACGCCGTCGGCGTGGCTGGCGGCGAGCGCGTCGGCGATCTGCGCGGTCAGCAGGCTCGCGGCGACGGGGGTGAAGGGGCCGTTCTCGCGGAGGTACTTGTGCAGGTCCGGGCCGTCGATCAGGTCCATGACCAGGGCCAGCAGATCGCCCTCGACCACCAGGTCGCGGGTGCGCACGATGTTGGGGTGCGTCAGGCGCAGCAGGACGGAGCGCTCCCGCAGGAAGCGCATGACGATGTCCGCGTCCTGGGCCAGCTCCTCCTTGAGGACCTTGATGGCCACGGTCTCGCCGGGCTGCCCGGCCACGGCCGCCTCGGCACCCGCGGTCTCACGCTGGCGGGCACGCCAGACGGTGCCCGTGGCGCCGCGCCCGAGCGGCTCCTCGAGCAGGTACTTGCTGCCGACTGGCCGCACGTCTCGCGCTCCCCTGCTGTCGTCTTCTGTCGTCCGGATTTTCCGACCCACTCTAGGGGGTGTCCCCATGAAGGACGCCGGGTGCCGGAGGTTGGTTGCCGCACATATGTACGAAGAGTGATGTTTGAGGGGTATGCCGGTGGCGATTTTCCCCTGCTCCGCGTCCGATCCGACCGAGGTCGGTGCCGTGCCGTGATCGATCAAGATCAATTGTCGGCGGGTGCCGGGCGTGTTGTCCGTGACAGGTGCGAGGATGCACCCGTACGGAACGGCACGGGCGGGAGCCGCGCCTTCCGGCAGACCTGACCGGACGACGCGTCCGTGCCGGGCGGGGGGCGGTCGGGCAGCGGTGCGCCGGCGTTCCCCTGCCGGGCGCACACACCGCGCACCGCGCAGAAGGGACCGCTGACGGCGATGCAGATCCGGTTGACCGTCCTTGGGTCGCGCAGCGGCCACCAGCCCTCGACCGCCCCCGTGAGCTGTGACGTACTCGTCACCGCGCCCGTGGGCACCGCGCTGGCCGCGGTCGCCTCCGGGCTCGCGGCGACCGTCGGCGGACCCGACACCGGAGGCACGGTCGTCCTCTACGCCGGAGCCGAGCGGCTCGACCTCCAGCGGCGGATCCTGGGCGAACCCCCGCTGGTGGACGGGGCGGTGGTGGCCCTGCACGGCCCGGTCCCGGACGTGCTGCCCGAGGAGAGCCTCGGCGCGCCCCAGCTGCACGTGGTGTCCGGGCCCGACGCGGGCGGCGTGCACCTGCTGCACAGCGGGCAGATCAAGGTGGGCCGCTCCGCCGACGCCGACGTCCCGCTGGACGACCCCGACGTGTCCCGGCTGCACTGCACGGTGACCGTGCTGCGGGACGGGCGGGCGGCGGTGGCCGACCTGGACTCGACGAACGGCACCACGCTGGACGGCGCCCCCGTGGGACCGCAGGCGGTGGCCCTGCCGCCGGGCGCGCTGCTGCGGGTCGGCGAGTCCACGCTGCGGCTGGCCGCCGCGGCCGCCGCCCCGCTGCCGGTGACCCCGGACCTGGAGGGCCACCTCGCCCTCGGCGGCCGCGGCCCGGCGGCCCCCGCCGTGGCCGGCCCGCCCGCTCCCCGTCCCGGCCTGCCCGGCACGCAGTGGACCGGCACCCCCGGCTCGGCACCGGACCCGTACGCCGGGGACCCCTCCGCCGGGCAGCCCGAGCCCGGCCCCGCCGTGTCCGGCGCTCCGGAGGAACCGGCCGCCGGCCGCCGCAAGGGCCTCGGCGCCTGGGCCCGCAAGTGGGTGCGGGGCGAGGAGGCCCCCCAGGCCCCGGCCGGGCCCGCGGCCGTGGCCACCGCCGCCGCCGCACCCGACGCCGACGACCCGGCCGCGCTGCTGCTGGCCGCACTGGGCCCCACCGAGCGGCTGTGGTCCCGTACGCCGGGGCACCCCGCGGTACTGGAGGTGGGGCTCGGCGCGGGCAGCCGGGTGTCGCTGCGCGCGGTCGGAGCCCTCGGCATCGCCGGCCCGCGCGCCCGGCTGACGGGCCTGGCCCGCTGGGTGATCGCGCAGCTGGCGGCCCTGCACGCCCCGGCGCAGCTGGAGATCGTGCTGGTTTCCACCGACCGGGCGCGGGCCCTGCCCGAACGGCGCCGCGACTGGGGCTGGCTGGGCTGGCTGCCCCACGTACGGCCCGCGCACGGCCAGGACTGCCGGCTGCTCCTCGCGTACGACCGCGACCAGGCGGCGGCCCGCGCCGGCGAGCTGACCCGGCGCCTCGACGAGGGCCCGCTCGGTACGCACTGGGCCGCCGCCGACCCCGAGCGGGTGCGGCAGGCCGCCGAGGCCTACGAGGGCCCGTACACGCTGCTCGTACTGGACGGCGATCCCGGCGCCGGCGCCCTGCGCGACATCACCGGGCGGCTCGCCTCGCACGGCCCGGCCGCCGGGATCCACGTCCTGGCGCTGGCCGAGGCCCCGCCCGCCACGCCCGCCTCCCCCATCGCCGAGACCTACGAGACCGCCTGCGCGAGCGCCCCGGCCTTCCGGGACTGCGGAGCGGTCGCCCTGCTCAGCGGGGACGTGGCCACGACCGTACGGACCTTCGCGGTCCGCGCCGGCCGGCCGGCCCCGAGCGGCGAGACGGCCACCGCCGACGCCGTGTCCGCGGCCTGGGCGGAGCGTTTCGCCCGGGCGCTGGCGCCGCTGCGCCCCGAGGGCGCGGGCACCGCCGAGCCGTACCGGCCGGCCGCCGCCACCCTGCCCGCGACGGCCCGGCTGCTCGACGAGCTGGGCCTGGCACGGGCCACCCCGGCCTCCCTGATGGCCCGTTGGGCCGCCGCGACCGAGCAGGGGCAGGGGGTGGGCGGGCTGGTCGAGCTGGTGCTGGGCAGCGGGCGGCGCGGCCCCGTCGGCACCGAGCTGGTCCACGACGGCCCGCACCTGCTGATCGAGGGGCCGGCCGGCAGCGGGCGGACCGAGCTGCTGCGGTCGGTGGCCGCCTCGCTGTCGGCGGGCGCCCGGCCCGACCGGCTCGGGCTGGTCCTGCTGGACGGGGCGGGCGGCGAGCGCGGCGACGGGCTGGCGCCCTGCACCGACCTCCCGCACGTGTCGGCCCACCTGGTGGCCTCGGATCCGCTGCGGATGCGGGAGTTCGCGCAGGCGCTGGGCGCGGAGCTCAAGCGCCGCGACGAACTGCTGGACGGGGCGCCGTTCGCCGAGTGGCACGCGAGGCGCGAGGTCTCCGACCGGATGGTCGCGCCCCGCCGGCCCACGGAGGGCGAGCTGCGCGGCGACCTCGACCCGCAGCGCACGGGCACGCTGCGGCTGCGCTCGTCGCTGTCCGCGGCCCGTACCGACCCGGCCGGGCCCAGTCCGCTGCCCCGTCTGGTGGTGCTGGTTGACGACTTCGACGCGCTGGTCGCGCCGGGGCTCGGCAGCACCGGCCGCCCCGCCGCCGGCTCCGTGGTCCGGGCACTGGAGGCGGTGGCCCGCGAGGGCGCCCGGCTCGGGGTGCACCTGGTGGCCACCAGCGCCCGCCCGGACCGTACGGCCGACACCGTGCTGGCCCGGCTGTCGACCCTGCGCGTGGAGCTCGACGCCCCCGACCAGCCGGGCCCCGGCCGCGGCCTGCTCCGATGTCCGGACGGCCGGACGGTGCCCTTCCAGGCGGGCCGGGTCACCGGCCGGATCCCCCGGACGGCGACCCAGCGGCCGACGGTGGTGCCGGTGGAGTGGGAGCGGATGGGCGACCCGCCGGCCCGCCGCCCGGTGCGCGAGCTGGGCAACGGGCCGACCGACCTCGCACTGCTGGCCAGTGCCCTGGACCGGGCCTCGCACCTGGTCTCGGCGATACCCGTGCTGTTCCCGCCCGCTCCCTAGGGCCGCTCCCCCGGACCGGGACGGCCGGGGTCCGCCCTGGCGAGGCGGTATTGCGGGGGCGCGCGGGTCGGCGTAGACCTTGTGGTCCAGGACACATCACGGGCATCGGGGGCAGAGCCATGCGCAGGCACGGAACGAGCCGTACGACACTCAGCTGGGCGGCACTGGCCGCGGCGGGCGCGCTCACGCTCGGCGCGTGCGGCGGGGGCGACGGCGGGCGGGACCAGCCGGCCCCGGGCGGTGCGGAGCAGTCCCCCAGCGTGGCGTTACCCCAGCTGAACGGCGAGAAGCTGGAGGTCGCGGCCGTCTGGACGGGGCCGGAGCAGGAGAACTTCACCAAGGTCCTGAAGGAGTTCGAGAAGCGGACGGGGGCCTCGGTCACCTTCGTCCCGGCCCAGGACCCGATCGTCACCTTCCTCGGCTCGAAGATCGCGGGCGGGGCCCCGCCGGACGTGGCGCTGCTCCCGCAGGTCGGGGCGCTGGTCTCGGCGGTGCAGAACAAGTGGGCGCAGCCGGTGGGCCCGGAGGCCCAGGCGCAGCTCGACAAGAACTACTCGGCGGGCTGGAAGACGCTCGGGGCCGTCGGCGGCACCCAGTACGGCGTCTACTACAAGGCCGCGAACAAGTCGCTGATCTGGTACAACGCGAAGGCCTTCGAGGCGGCGGGCGTCAAACCCCCGGCGACCTGGAAGGAGTTGCTGACCGTGGCCGACACCCTGTCCGCCTCGGGCACCCCGGCGGTCTCCGTGGCCGGCGCGGACGGCTGGACGCTCACCGACTGGTTCGAGAACGTCTACCTGTCGCAGGCCGGCCCGGAGAAGTACGACCAGCTGGCCAAGCACCAGATCAAGTGGACGGACGACAGCGTCAAGCAGGCGCTGACCACGCTGGGCGAGCTGTTCGGGCGCAAGGACTTCCTGGCGGGCGGGCCGAGCGGGGCCCTGGCCACCGAGTTCCCGAAGTCGGTGACCCAGACCTTCACCGGCGGCGACCGGCCGGCGGCCGCGATGGTCTACGAGGGCGACTTCGTGGCGGTGAACATCGCGCAGACCGAGGCGAAGGTGGGCACGGACGCGCTCGTCTTCCCCTTCCCGGCCGTCGGCGCCAAGGCTCCGGTGGTCTCGGGCGGTGACGTGGCGGTGGCGCTGAAGCCGTCGAAGGGCGCGCAGGCGCTGCTGACCTTCCTCGCCTCGGCGGACGCGGCCGCGATCCAGGCCCGCGAGGGCGGTTTCATCTCCCCGAACAAGGCGGTCGACACTGCCGCCTACCCCAACGACATCCAGCGCAACATCGCCAAGGCGCTGATCGCGGCGGGCGACGACTTCCGCTTCGACATGTCGGACCAGGCTCCGGCGGCCTTCGGCGGGACCCCGGGCGCGGGCGAGTGGAAGGCCCTCCAGGACTTCCTGGCGAACCCGTCGGACGTGGCGGGCACCCAGGCGAAACTGGAGGCGGACGCGGCCAAGGCCTACGGGAACTGATCCCGTGACGGCCAAGGCCACCGACCCGGCCGGCTCGCCGGGCTCCTCGTCGGCCGGCTCGCCGGGCGCCCCGGCGGGCCGGACCGCCCGCTCGGCGGAGGCCAGGCGCCGCCGCCTGATCGCGGCGGCGTTCCTCCTGCCGGCCCTCGTGCTGCTCGGCGCGCTCGTCGTGCACCCGATCGGCTACTCCGTCTACCGCAGCTTCTTCGACCGCCCGGGCACCGGGTTCGTGGGCGGCGACAACTACCGGGAGATCCTGAGCGATCCGACCATCCGCACCTCCCTGAAGAACACGGCGCTGTGGGTGGTGCTCGCGCCGACCACCGCCACCGCCCTCGGCCTGATCTTCGCGGTGCTCACCGAACGGGTCCGCTGGGGAACGGCGTTCAAGCTGCTGGTGTTCATGCCGATGGCGATCTCGATGCTGGCGGCGGGCATCATCTTCCGCCTCGTCTACGACCACGACCCCGACCGGGGCGTCGCCAACGCGGTCTGGGTCGGGGTCCACGACACCTTCGCGGAGTCCTCGGCCTTCCCCAAGGCCCGGCCGGGCCGGGACTCCCCGTTGACGGACGCCGGCGGGGGCGCCTTCGTGACCCGCGATCCGGTCCGCGCGGGCACTCCGGTGCTGCTGCCGCTGGTCGGGGTGGCTCCGGAGGCCCTGCCGGAGGGGACCCGTACGGCGCGGACGGCGGCCGCCGAGCCCGGGAAGGTCACCGGGACGGCCTGGCAGGACTTCACCCGCGGCGGGGGCGGCGCCACGAACACGGTCGACCCGGCCGAGCAGGCCTTCGCCGGGATGCGGATCGAGGCGGTCAAGGACGGCCGGGTCGTGGACACGGCGACGGCCCGCGCCGACGGCACCTTCACCCTGTCCGCGAAGGCCGACGGGGCGCAGCTGCGCCTGCCGGCGGCGAACTTCCGCGAGGCGTACGCGGGGGTCCAGTGGCTGGGCCCGGCGCTCGTGACCCCGGCGGTGATCGGGGCGTACGTGTGGATGTGGGCCGGTTTCGCGATGGTGCTGATCGGGGCCGGGCTGGCCTCCGTACCGCGGGAGCTGCTGGAGGCGGCCCGGGTGGACGGGGCGAACGAGTGGCAGGTGTTCCGCCGGATCACCGTCCCGCTGCTGGGCCCCGTACTGGCGGTGGTGCTGGTCACCCTCGTCATCAACGTGATGAAGATCTTCGACCTGGTCTTCGTGATCGCGCCGGGGGCGGTGCAGGACGACGCGAACGTGCTCGCGCTCCAGCTGTACCGGACCTCCTTCGGCACGGACGCCGATCCGGGCCTGGGCAGCGCCATCGCCGTGCTGCTGCTGGTGCTGGTGGTCCCGGTGATGCTGGTGAACATCCGTCGGCTGCGGAAGGAGGGGTCCCGATGAGCCGTTCCGACGCGACGCCGGACCCGGCGGCCCCGTCCGCCGGGGTCCCGGCCGCCCAGGGCTCGGCCGCCCAGGGCCCGTCGACCCGGGGCTCGTCGACCCGGGCCTCGTCGAACCAGGCCTCGTCGACCCGGGTCCCGCCCGCGAGGGTCGCGCCCGCCAAGGTCTCGTACGCCCAGGCCGTCTCCGCCAGGCTCGCCGCGGGCGCTGTGCGCGTGTTCCTGGTGGCGGCCGCGCTGTTCTGGCTGCTTCCCACGTTCGGCCTGCTGCTGTCCTCCTTCCTGTCCCCGGGCGACCTCAACAAGGGCGGCTGGTGGCAGGCGCTGACCGCGCCCGCGCGCCTGACGGCCGGCAACTACGAGCGGCTGCTGGCGAACGAGACGATCACCGCCTCGCTGCTGAACACCGTGGCGATCGCGGTCCCGGCCACCCTGCTCGTCCTTGTCCTGGGCGCCTTCGCCGGATACGCCTTCGCCTGGCTGGAGTTCCCAGGCCGGGACTGGCTGTTCCTGGTCGTCGTCGGGCTGCTGGTCGTCCCGGTGCAGGTGGCGCTGATCCCGGTGTCCGAACTCTTCGGCTCCATCGGGCTGTTCGAGACCACCGCGGGCGTGGTGCTCTTCCACACCGCCTTCGGGCTGCCGTTCGCGGTGTTCCTGCTGCGGAACTTCTTCGCGGAGATCCCGCGCGAGCTGCTGGAGGCGGCCCGCCTGGACGGCGCGGGCGAACTGCGGCTGTTCGCCCGGGTGGTGCTGCCGCTGGGCGGTCCGGCCATCGCCTCGCTCGGCATCTTCCAGTTCCTGTGGGTGTGGAACGACATGCTGGTCGCGCTCGTCTTCGCGGACTCGGCCAACCCGCCGGTGACGGTGGCACTCCAGCAGCAGGTACGGCAGTTCGGGAACAACATCGACGTGCTGGCGCCCGGCGCGTTCCTGTCGATGGTGATCCCGCTGATCGTCTTCTTCGCCTTCCAGCGGCAGTTCGTCTCGGGGGTGATGGCCGGCGCGATCAAGTAGCGGCGCACGGCGGCCCGGCGGCACCGCCCCGACGTGCGGTGTTGACGCTGCGTAACCCGAATGCCACACGCAGCGTAACCCGAACACCACACGCGGGGTTGCTCGGGGATACCACCCAGCGGTAGCTGGGGGAGCAACATGCCCGCGCCGACCCCTGGATGTGCCGTGCCCCGGTTCAGCGTCATCGTGCCCGCGTACAAGGTCCAGGCGTACCTCCAGGAGAGTCTGGACTCGGTCCTGACGCAGTCGTACCCGGATCTGGAACTGATCGCGGTCGACGACGCCTCCCCGGACGCCTGCGGCTCGATCATCGACGAGTACGCGGCGCGGGACCCGCGGGTGACGGCCGTGCACCTGGCGCACAACCTCGGGCTGGGCCCGGCCCGCAACGCGGGCCTGGCCCGGGCCACCGGCGACTACCTGGTCTTCCTCGACGGCGACGACACCCTGGCCCCCGGCGCGCTCCAGGCCATCACCGACCGGCTGAAGGCCACCGGCTCCCCCGACGTCCTGGTCTACGACTACGCGCGCACCTTCTGGACCGGCGAGGTCGTGCGCAACCGCCTCTCGCACCGGCTGTCCGAGGAGGGCCCGGCCAGCTTCCGGCTCGCCGACCGGCCGGCCCTGCTCGGCATGCTGATGGTGGTGTGGAACAAGGCGTACCGGCGCGAGTACGTGGAGCGCGAGGGCTTCGCCTTCCCGCCCGGCTTCTACGAGGACACGCCCTGGACCTACCCGGCGCTGCTGGCCGCGGAGTCCGTCGCCGTCCTGGACCGGGTCTGCGTCCACTACCGCCAGCGCCGCACCGGCTCGATCCTGACCACCTCCAGCCGCCGCCACCTCGACATCTTCGACCAGTACGACCGGGTCTTCGGCTACCTCGCCGGCCGCCCCGAGCTGGAGCGCTGGCGGCCCGCCGTGCACCGGCGGATGGCCGAGCACTTCTGCGCCCTGTACGCCGACCCGCGCCGCCTCCCGCGCACCAGCCGGGCCGAGTTCTTCAGCCGGGCCTCCGCCCTGCTGCGCCGCTACCGGGCCCCGGGCGCGCGGGCGCTGTCCCTGTCGCGGACCGACCGGATCCGGCACCTGCTGATGCGGCTGGGCACCCGGCGCACGTACCGGCTGCTGTCGGCCCTGCGGTCGTGCGCGCTGGCGGCGGGCCGCGGCGCCTCGGCCCTGTGGCGGGGTCTGCGCGAGAGCGCCCTGCGCCTCCACTACCGCACCCAGCGCCTGCTCCCGCTGCGCCCGGAGCTCGCGGTCTTCTCCGCGTACTGGCACGGCGGCTACGCCTGCAACCCGGCGGCGATCGAGGCGAAGCTGCGGGAGCTGGCGCCCGCCATGCGCACGGCCTGGATCTGCGACCCGCGGCACGCCGCGACCCTGCCCCGGGAGACGGCCCCGCTGCGCCCGGGCTCGGCGGCGTACTGGTCGGCCCTGGCCAGGGCCACATACCTGGTGACGAACGTCAACTGTGAGCGGGCCCTGGTCAAACGGCCGGGCCAGATCGTGGTCCAGACCCAGCACGGCACGCCCCTCAAGCGGGTCGGGCTCGACCTCCAGGACCGGCCGGCGGCCACCCCGACGCCGGACTTCGCGGGGCTGCTGCGCGGCGCCGACCAGTGGGACTACCTGCTCTCGGCGAACCGGCACTCCACCCTGGTGTGGGAGCGGGCCGTCCCCTCCGCGTACACCACCCTCGAGTACGGCTACCCGCGCAACGACGTCTTCCACCGGGCCACCCGGGCCGACGTCCTCGAACTGCGCGAACGCCTCGGCATCCCGGCGGGCTCCACGGCGATCCTGTACGCGCCGACCCACCGCGACTACCGGCGCAGCCGGCCGGAGCACCTGGACTTCGAGCGGGTCCTACGCGACCTGGGCCCGCGCTTCACGATCCTGGCCCGCACCCACCTCACGTACGCGGACGCGCACTCACCGGCGCAGGCCCACCCCCGCCTGCTGGACGTCTCCGCGCACCCCTCGGTGGAGGAGCTCTGCCTGGCCTCCGACGCGCTGGTCACGGACTACTCGTCCCTGATGTTCGACTACGCGGCGCTGGACCGCCCGATCGTGATCCACGCGGACGACTGGGAGGCGTACGAGGCGGCCCGCGGCACCTACTTCGACCTGCGCACGAGCCCGCCGGGCGCGATCGCCCGCACCGAGGACGAACTGGTCGACATCTTCGCGACGGGCCACTGGCAGGGCTCCCGCTCGGCCCAGCTCCGCGCGGCGTTCCGCACCCGCTTCTGCCAGTACGACGACGGCCACGCGGCGGAGCGCGTGGTACGCCGCATCTTCCTGGGCCAGCCCACCCCGATCCCGGCGATCACCCCCCTCCCGGACCGCCACCCCACCCCCGCGGCCCCCACCCCGACCCCGACCCCGGAACCGACCTTGGCCCACGTCTGGCCGTAGGCGTCGCTATCCGTCGTCACGCGTCGTCAGGCGCAGGGTGAGTTCCGCGCTGGCCAGCATCCTGGTGATTTCGATCGGCAGACTGGAGAATTCCTTCTGCACGACATCGGCGGGATCGATCCGCCGGGTCCGGCCGTCCCGCCCGGTCGCCTCGATGACGTACCGGTACCCGCGGGGCGCACTGGGGTCGTCGGCGACGCCGCCCCATTGCGCGCCGTGCTTCTGAATGAGGTAGTCGGCAACGTAGGACATCAAATCGCTGTGCAGCGTGATCCAGTCCGACTGCTCGAACTCCCCCAACGGGGCACGCGAGACGTAGTCCTGAAGAGCCGGAATGAGACTCATGGGGTCGTGGACATAAGTTTCGGGAGCCACACCGAGCATGTCGGCCACGTCAACGACGTTACGGCGCCCCTCCTCGATCCAGCCCTGGAGATCCGCTTCACTTGCCTTGGCCACGCCTTGAGCCTTTCAATGAACTCTACTTTTTCGGGGCAGGCCCGTACTCAATGCTCCCCGATGCCTCCACACCATATGTGCGCCCGTTCACCTCGTAGCGGTCGGAGGCCTGAACGTACGTCGCTTTACCCTTGGCTATGTCTGAAATGTCCTGAGCAATGTTTTCCTGGTGGCCTCGCAGGATGACACTGTTGCTCGGTTTGATCTCACCACTGGCCCCGACTCGCCGGTACGTACCGCACGTCGCCGATCAGCGAGCGTCGGTAGCCGATGTGCCCCAAGCCCGGGGAATGGGTGAACAGAACAACATGTCGTCCCGCTTGCCCGCCTCCGAGATGGTGAGGCGGAACGTCGGCTCGCCGATCGCCAACCGGTGCGAGGCCAGGACCGCACGGGCCGCCACCAGATCGCGGAGGCACCGGACAAGCAGGACGCCCTCGCTGAAGTCGCCCCACGTCCGTCGGGCGACTGGCGGGCTGGCGATCACGGCGTTACCTCCGGCATGAACTTACCGTCCCGGCGAGACTACTCGCGATGCCAGTCGCGAACGAGGCGACCTTCCTCGTCCCAAACAGATTCCTCGCGGAGCCCGTAGAGATCGCTATCGAAGATCCGCCGAGACTTCAGAACGCCACTGGGGTGCCATTCCCTAAACTCACCCAAGGCAACTCCATTGCGGACGGTCCCCTCAAGCTTCAGGGTGCCGTCCGGGTACCACGCCTGCGACAAACCATCCCGAATGCCATTGACGTAGACGTCGAGGCAGACCATTTGACCGTCCTGGTATTCAGCAGCCTCACCGGTGAACAACTCGTCGCGGTAGAGCAGGCGCTGAGACGCATCCATGTCGACATCGGGATCGTCGACATCGATACGATGGGATGAAGCCATTATGGAATCCAGTTCGAATCATCAGCGGGGTAGGTGCGATCCGCCGCCCGTGGATGGCGTGTTTGCGTGCCCACCCGCGGATAGGGTTTCCGGGCGGCCGCCGCTCGTACCCGGGGTGTGGGTGTCCGAGCTATTGCGCGGCATGTTATCCGGAGCATGCCCGCCGGGGGTGGTGTCCGGGCGGGGGCCGGGGAGGTCGTCGGCTGCGCGGAACGGGTCGGAGAGGTGGACATCCGAGGTCTTCGTCGCGACCGCCGCACCACCCGACGAGATCAGCTTGACCTTCTCGTCCAGCGTCGGCAGATGGCCCGTGAAGACCGGTATCTCGGCCGGATCGACCGGCGCGTCCCCACTCACTTACTGCCCCCGGTTATCCGACCACCTACTCCCACTCATCCCTATCAAGATCACCATCGCGGTTGCAATCCACATTCAGGCATCTCTGGCTCCGGGATGACGTCCGCTCAGGCCGGCCCCGGGCCCGCCTTCAGGCCTGCCACCACCTGGTGGGCCAGGGTGTCCAGGTGGGTGCGGGTGACCGCGTCGCGGACCACTACCTGGCGCCAGTAGAGGGGGCCGATCAGCAGGTCGAGGGCGTGGTCCGGGCTGATGCCCTCGGGGAGTTCGCCGCGGGCGACCGCGTCCGCGACGATGCCCTGCGCCATGCGGTGCTGGCCTTCGAGCAGGGCTCCGCGGACCGCTTCGGCGATCTCCGGGTTGCGGGCCGCCTCGACCAGCAGGTCGGGGATCACGGCCGAGGCCACCGGGTGCCGCAGTACGTGTGACATGACCTCCAGCAGGGCCCGTACGTCGCCGTACAGCGAGCCCGTCGCCGGCACCGGCAGGCCGTCCGCCGCGAAGGCGCCGACCAGGTCCAGGACCAGGTGCAGCTTGGACTTCCAGCGCCGGTAGACCGCGGTCTTCCCCACGCCGGCCCGCCGCGCGATGCCCTCGATGGACATGCGGGAGAAGCCGACCGCGGCCAGTTCCTCCACCACCGCCTCCCGGATCGCCTCGGTCACGTCCTCGCGCAGGACGGCGGCCCCGGCGGGGGCGCGGCGGGCGGGGGCGGCGACGGTGTCGGCAGGATCCGTGGTCATGCACAGAGCATAGCCGCGCCCGCGTCACGACGATACGGTTGCGTTCCGTCGCGCCACGCCCTAACCTCGCCGTAGCGACGATACGGACCCGTCCCATCGTCGGCGACGCCCTGACCCCGGCGAAAGCGACCCCCGTGACCACCGCTACCGCACCCCCGACCGCCCCCGCGACCCCGGCGACCCCCGCGGAGCTGGCGGCCGCCCACGGCCTGACCCTCAGCGGCGCCCGCCCCTCCCTCCCCCGCTACGTCGCGGAGCTCTGGGGCCGGCGGCACTTCGTGACGGCGTACGCCACCGCCCGCATGCAGGCCACGTACAGCACGGAGAAGCTCGGCCAGGTCTGGCACCTGGTCACCCCGCTGCTCAACGCGGCGGTCTACTACTTCATCTTCGGCATCGTCATGCACGCCAGCCACGGCGTGCCGAACTACGTGCCGTTCCTGATCACCGGCGTCTTCGTCTGGGACTTCATCGGCAGCTCCATCAACGCGGGCACCCGGTCCGTCCACAGCAACCTCGGCCTCGTGCGCGCCCTGCACTTCCCCCGCGCGAGCCTGCCCATCTCCACCGTCATCCAGCTCTTCCAGCAGCTGCTCGTCACCATGGGCGCCCTGGTGATCCTGCTGCTCGCCTTCGGCCAGACCCCGAGCCCCTCCTGGCTGCTGGCCGTCCCGACGCTGCTGCTGATGGCCGTCTTCGCGGCCGGCTGCGCCATGGTCATGGCCCGCATCGGCAGCAAGAGCCCCGACGTCAGCCAGCTGATGCCCTTCGTACTGCGCACCTGGATGTACTCGTCGGGCGTCATGTGGTCGATCGACCAGATGCTCAAGACCGACCACCTGCCGCACTGGGTGCTGCTGATGCTCAAGCTCAACCCGGCGGCCGTCTACATCGACCTGATGCGCTTCTCCCTGATCGACACCTTCACCGCGCACTCGCTCCCGCACCACGTCTGGCCGGTCGCCATCGGCTGGGCCCTGCTCGCCGGCGTCGGCGGGTTCGTCTACTTCTGGAAGGCAGAGGAGGAGTACGGCCGTGGCTGACACCGCAACGAAGACCCCCCGGACCCCGGCCCGGACCCCCGCCCGGACCCCCGAGACCCGCGTCCCCACCGTGATCGCGGACGAGGTCCACGTCGTCTACAAGGTCAACGGCGGCGGCCGCAAGGGCGGCGCCACCGCAGCCCTGAGCCGGCTCTTCTCCCGCAAGCCCGCCCCCGGCATCCGCGAGGTGCACGCCGTCAGGGGCGTCAGCTTCACCGCGTACAAGGGCGAGGCCATCGGCCTCATCGGCTCCAACGGCTCGGGCAAGTCCACCCTGCTCAAGGCCATCGCCGGGCTCCAGCCGGTGGCCCGGGGCGCGGTCTACTCGCACGGCCAGCCCTCGCTGCTGGGCGTGAACGCCGCGCTGATGAACGACCTGACCGGCGAGCGCAACGTCGTGCTCGGCGGCCTCGCGATGGGCATGACACGCGAACAGGTCAAGGCGCGCTACCAGGACATCGTCGACTTCTCCGGGATCAACGAGAAGGGCGACTTCATCTCCCTCCCCATGCGCACGTACTCCTCCGGCATGGGCGCCCGGCTCCGGTTCTCCATCGCCGCCGCCAAGGACCACGACGTCCTGATGATCGACGAGGCCCTGGCCACCGGCGACGCCGCCTTCCAGCGGCGCAGCCAGGACCGCATCGAGGAGCTGCGCGAACGCGCCGGCACCGTGTTCCTCGTCAGCCACGGCATCAACACGGTCCGCGAGACCTGCGACCGCGCGATCTGGCTGGAATCGGGCGTCCTGCGCATGGACGGCCCCGCCGACGAGGTCTGCGCCGCGTACGAGGCCTTCACGTCGGGCCGCTGACCGGCCCGGGGGCGGAGCCCCCCGCAACGGCGCAGCACGGGCACACGAACGGGCCGGGCCCGGGACCGACAAGGTCCCGGGCCCGGCCCGTCCGGCAAGCCGGCCTAGCTGTGCGCGCGCAGCAGCGAGCGCATCGTCCGCATCGCCACCGACAGGTTCGCCAGGTCGAAGTCGTCCGATCCCTGGATCTCGTCCAGGGTCGTCCGGGCACGGCCGATGATCGCCGCGTTCTTCTCCTCCCAGGCCTTGAAGCGCTCCTCGGGGGTCGAGCTGCCGTTGCCCACCGAGAGCACGTCGGCGGTCAGGGCCGCGTGCGCCGCGAACAGGTCCTCGCGGATGGAGGCGCGGGCCATCGACTGCCAGCGGTCGGCCCGCGGGAGCTCGATGATGCGGTCCATCAGCTGGGTGATGTCCAGGCGGTCGGCGAGGTCGTAGTACACCTCGGCGACGTCCAGCGGAGCCGTCCCGGTGCGGTCCGCGATCGCGACGACGTCCAGCGTCGGGAAGGCGGAGGAGAAGCCGGCCACCTTGGCCGCCAGTTCCTCCGGCACGCCCTCGCCGATCAGCTCGTCCATGATCGACTGGTACCACTCGAGGTCGGCGCCGCGCACCAGCTTCGGCAGCTCGGCCCAGACGTGCCCGACGCGCTCGGAGAAGAACTCGATCGTCTCGGTGATCTGGAGCGGCTGCGGCCGGTTGTTCAGCAGCCAGCGCGTACCGCGCTCGACCAGGCGCCGCGAGTGCAGCCGGATCCTGGTCTGGACACTGGCCGCGACCTTGTTGTCGAGGGCCTCGACCGCGTCCCACACCTCGGCCAGGCCGAAGATCTCGCGGGCCGCGAGCTGCGCCCGGACGATCTCCTCCGTGGAGGCCCCGGTCTCCTCGCGCAGGCGGTGCAGGAAGGTCGAACCACCGGTGTTGACGGTGTCGTTGACCAGTAGCGTGGTCGTGATCTCCCGGCGCAGCGCGTGCCCGTCGACCTGCTCGGGGAACTTCTCGCGCAGGGCGGCCGGGAAGTACGCGAAGAGCAGGCGGCGCAGGTACGGGTCATCCGGCAGCACGGTGTGGATCAGCTCGTCCGCCACCGTGATCTTGGTGTAGGCGAAGAGGACGGCCAGCTCCGGCTGGGTCAGGCCGCGGCCGTTGGTGAGCAGTTCGCGGATCTGCCGGTCGGTGGGCAGGAACTCCAGCTCGCGGTTGAGCAGCCCCTCGCGCTCCAGCCGGCGCATGAAGCGCTGCTGCGCGTGGAGCAGGCTGGGGGCCTGCGCCGCGCCGTTGGCTAGCGCCGTGTTCTGCGCGTAGTTGTTGCGCAGCACCAGCGAGCCGACCTCGTCGGTCATCTCGGCGAGCAGCTTGTTGCGCTGCTTGACGGTCATGTCGCCGTCCGCGACGACCGCGTTGAGCAGGATCTTGATGTTCACCTCGTGGTCGGAGGTGTCCACGCCGGCGCTGTTGTCGATGGCGTCGGTGTTGACCTTGCCGCCCTCGCCGCCCGCGCCGGTACGGGCGAACTCGATGCGGCCGAGCTGGGTCAGGCCCAGGTTGCCGCCCTCGCCGATGACCTTGGCCCGTACGTCGGATCCGTTGACGCGGATGGCGTCGTTGGCCTTGTCGCCGACGTCCGCGTGCGTCTCGGAGGTGGCCTTGACGTACGTGCCGATGCCGCCGTTCCACACCAGGTCCACGGGGGACTTGAGGATCGCCTGCATCAGCTCGGCCGGGGTCATCTTGGTGACGCCGGCCTCGATGCCGAGGGCCGCGCGGACCTGCGCGGTGACCGGGACGGCCTTCGCCGAACGCGGGTGGATGCCGCCGCCCGCCGAGAGCAGCGAGGTGTCGTAGTCCGCCCACGAGGAGCGCGGCAGGTCGAACAGGCGCCGGCGCTCGGCGTACGAGGTGGCCGCGTCCGGGGTCGGGTCGAGGAAGATGTGCCGGTGGTCGAACGCGGCCACCAGCCGGATGTGCTCGGAGAGCAGCATGCCGTTGCCGAACACGTCGCCGGACATGTCGCCGACGCCGACGACCGTGAAGTTCTCGGTCTGGGTGTCGTGGCCGAGCTCGCGGAAGTGCCGCTTGACGGACTCCCAGGCGCCGCGGGCCGTGATGCCCATGCCCTTGTGGTCGTAGCCGGCCGAACCGCCGGAGGCGAAGGCGTCGCCGAGCCAGAAGTTGTAGCTCTCGGCGACCCCGTTGGCGATGTCGGAGAACGTCGCGGTGCCCTTGTCGGCGGCGACGACGAGGTAGGTGTCGTCCTCGTCGTGGCGCACCACGTCCTGCGGGGGCACGACCTCGCCCGCGACCAGGTTGTCGGTGATGTCGAGCAGCGCCGAGATGAAGGTGCGGTAGCAGGCGATGCCCTCGGCGAGCCAGGCGTCGCGGTCCACGGAGGGGTCCGGGAGCTGCTTGGCGACGAAGCCGCCCTTGGCGCCGACCGGCACGATCACCGTGTTCTTGACCATCTGCGCCTTGACCAGGCCGAGGATCTCCGTACGGAAGTCCTCACGCCGGTCGGACCAGCGCAGACCGCCTCGCGCGACCTTGCCGAAGCGCAGGTGCACGCCCTCGACGCGCGGCGAGTACACCCAGATCTCGTACGCCGGGCGGGGCGCCGGCAGGTCGGGGATGGCCTGCGGGTCGAACTTCATGGACACGTAGTCGTGCCACTCGAAGCCCCGCGCCTCCTGGAAGAAGTTGGTGCGCAGGGTGGCCTTGATGAGGGTGAGGAAGGCCCGCAGGATCCGGTCCTCGTCGAGCGAGGCGACCTGGTCCAGGGCCCCGTCCAGCTCCTCCAGCATGGCGTCCACGAGCTCGCTGCCGGCGGCCTGGCGGCTGGGCGACAGCCGCGCCTCGAAGAGGGAGACCAGCAGGCGGGTGGTGTGGACGTTGTTGCGGAGGGTGTCCTCCATGTAGTCCTGGCTGAAGGTGGAGCCGGCCTGGCGCAGGTACTTGGCGTACGCGCGCAGGACGACGGCCTGCCGCCAGTTCAGCCCGGCGCTCAGCACCAGGGTGTTGAAGTTGTCGTTCTCCGCCTCGCCCGTCCAGACGGCCGCGAAGGCCTCCTGGAAGCGCTCGCGGGCGTCGTCGCCGAGGTAGGCGTCGCCGTTGGCGCCGACGGCGGGCATCCGCAGGCCGAAGTCGTAGATCCAGGCGCTGACCCGGTCGGAGCGCCGCAGCTCGTACGGGCGCTCGTCGGTGACCTCGACGCCCAGGCGCTGGAGCACGGGCAGGACCGCGGACAGCGAGACCTGCTCACCGGTGCGGTAGATCTTGAACCGGCGCTCACCGGGGCCCGCGCCGACGGGCTCGTACAGCGACAGCGCGAACGGGCGGTCGCCGGCGGAGAGCCGCTCCAGGTGGCAGAGGTCGGCGACGGCGGCCCGCGGCGAGTGGTCGGCCTTGTAGCCCTCGGGGAAGGAGGTGCCGTAGCGGCGCAGCAGTTCGGCGGCGCGCTCCTCGCCGAGCTCGGCGACCAGGGCCTCGGAGAAGCCGTCGGCCCAGGAGCGGGCGGCGTCGACGAGGCGGCCCTCGATGCGCTCGACGTCGGTGTCGGTGAGGACCGGCAGTTCCTTGCCCTGCGGGACGCGGACGACGAAGTGGATGCGGGAGAGGATCGACTCGGTGTTCCAGGCGGTGAAGTCGACGCTGATGCCGTCGAGCTCCTCCTTGAGGATGTCCATGAGCCGCAGCCGGACGCCGGTGGTGAAGCGGTCGCGCGGCAGGTAGACGAGCGCGGAGTAGTAGCGCCCGTACTCGTCCTGGCGCAGGTACAGCCGCAGCCGGCGGCGCTCCTGCAGGTACAGCACGGAGGTGACGATCTCGCGGAGCTTGTCGACCGGGGTCTGGAACAGCTCGTCGCGCGGGTAGGTCTCCAGGATCTGCAGCAGGTCGCGGCCGTCGTGGCTGCTCGGCGCGAAGCCGGCGCCGTCGAGGACCTCGGTGACCTTGCGGCGGATGACCGGGACGCGGCGCACGGACTCGGTGTACGCGGCGGAGGAGAACAGGCCGAGGAAGCGGCGCTCGCCGACCACGTTGCCCTCGGCGTCGAACTTCTTGACGCCGACGTAGTCGAGGTACGAGGGGCGGTGCACGGTGGAGCGGCTGTTGGCCTTGGTCAGCACCAGCAGGCGGTGCTCGCGGGCCTTGGCGCGGGCGTCGGCGGGCAGCCGGTTGAAGGACGGCGAGACCGGGTGGCCGTCGTCCTTGCCGCTGTGGTGCGGGTCGGAGCGCAGGATGCCGAGGCCGGTGCCGGGGACGGCGGCGAGGGCGTCGCCGTCGACCAGGTTGTACTCGCGGTAGCCGAGGAAGGTGAAGTGGTCGTCGGAGAGCCAGCGCAGCAGCTCGCGGGCCTCTTCGAGCTCGTACTCGCGCAGGTCCGGGGCGGTGGGCTCGTCGGGCAGGCCGTCGGCGATGCGCAGCGCCGCGTCGCGCATCTTCTCCCAGTCCTCGACGGACTCGCGTACGTCGGACAGGACGCGCAGCAGGTCGCCGGTGATCTGCTTCAGGTCGGCGCGGTCGGTCTCGCGGTCGATCTCGACGTGGATCCAGGACTCGACGAGGGAGTCGTGGGGGCGCGCGGTCCTGGGGCCGTGCGCGTCGCAGTCGGGACCGAGGATCTCGATCAGCTTGCCGGTGACGTCACGGCGGACGACGACCTGGGGGTGGATGACGACGTGGATGCCGCGGCCCTGGCGGGACAGCTCGTTGGTGACGGAGTCCACGAGGAAGGGCATGTCGTCGGTGACCACCTCGACGACGGAGTGGCTGGAGGTCCAGCCGTTCTCCTCCACGGTCGGCGTGTTCACGCGCACGTTCGCGGTGCCCTGCGGCCGCTTCTCCGCGAGCCGGTAGTGCGAGAGCGCCGCCCCGAACACGTCGACCGGGTCCCGGTCCAGGAGGTCCTCTGGGGCGGTGTGCAGGTAGTAGCGCTGGAGGTAGGCGAGCACTGTGTCCCGGTCGGGACGCTCCCCCTGCTCGGACCCAGTCGGAAGTAGCCCCCCGGCCGGGCTGTTCTCAGCTACCCGGGCCGCCCGCGCGAGCAGCTCGGCCTTTGCTTCGTCCAGCTTGGTCTGCATGTCCTCTGGCTCCTGTCGCGCGCCATTGCGTGACGTAGGTGAAGGAAGTGGCATTGCACCGAAAAACGGGGTGCCCGTTCGGGATCGGCGCTGCGCCGTGGAGAGAGCCGACCGGGAGGGAACAAGCCATAGGCGCCACGTCCCGGCGGCGGAAACCAGCGAGGGCCCGGGCACGGTGGTGCCTCGGGCGCAGGCCGGAGGCTTCGGTGCCCCCGATGACTATCGCGCTGATCACGGGTACCAGGCTATCTCCACCCACCCCACACACGTCATGGATGTGTACAAAACTTGAGGTTGAACTTTGACGTTCTGGACAGCGACGCGAGGGAGGCGCCGGCGCGACGGCGCGACGGTCGTTATCCGGCCAGTTCCCGAGCTGTGCGGACGGCCTCGGCCAGGGAGTCGACCACGGGCACACCGGCCGATTCCAGACTGCTTCGGCTGTGCGAACCACCCGTGTAGAGGACCGCGCGGGCTCCGACGTGGGCCGCGGCGAGCGCGTCGTCCACGGCGTCTCCGATGAGGACCGTACGCGCGGCCGTCACGCCCGTCCCGTCGAGGGCGGCCATGTGCCGTACGAGATGTCCCGCCTTGCTGGTGTGGGAGGGGCCGGTCCGTCCGTCGACGCGCAGGAAGTGCCGGTCGATGCCGTGCAGGCGGACCAGCGGCACGAGCTTCTCGTGGGGCGCGAGGGAGAGCAGGGACTGCGTGAGCCCCTCGCCCTGCCAGTCGCGGAGCAGCTCGCGGGCGCCCTCGGCGAGGGCGGCGCCCTCGGCGGCGGCCCAGTAGTGCCGGTGGAAGGTGTCGTCCATGAGCAGCCACTCGTCCTCGGTGGGCAGCCGGCCCATGAGGCGCTCGTAGAACTTGGGCACCGGTACGACGTACAGGTCGCGGTAGGTCTCGAGGGTGATCGGCGCGAAGCCGAGCTCGGCGAAGGAGGCGTTCGTCGCGGCCATGACGGCGTCGATGTCGTGCAGGAGGGTGCCGTTCCAGTCCCACACGATGTGGGTCGGGGACGGGATCAGGAACGTCATTTCAGCAGCCCCGGGATCTCCTGCACCCCGAACCACAGCAGTTCGTGGTCCTCGGCGACGTCGACGGTGAACTGCGCGTCGCCGTCCCCGCCGTCGGCGGCCTCCACGGCCCGCGCGGCGGCGGTCACGTCCTCCTCGGCGTCATCGGCGTCCACGTGCACGGCGGCGGCCACGGAGAGCCGCACGGCGTCGGCGAGGGAGACCTGGCCGAGGGTGGCCTCGTCCACGCCGGGGGTGGCGGTGGCGGCCTTGTCTGCGACGTCCACGGCGACGACGACCCGGCGGGCCGGAGCGGCCGGATCGGCGGCGATCAGCCGCAGGGAGGCGGCCGCGGCCCGGCTCAGGGCCGCGTACTCCAGCTCCTCGATGTCGTCCGACACGTACCACTCGCGCAGCCCGGGCGTGACGGCGTACGCACGCAGCGGACCGGGACCCAGCTCACCCGCCTTGTGCGCCTCGGCGAGCCCGGGGAGGGTCAGGGGGACGTACACGCGCATGGCCGGCTGCTTTCGGTAGTCGGAAACGCCCCCAGGATACGACCGCTCCCCAACCCCCCGTCAGCCCACCAACCCCCCAAAGCCCCCCTCCACCCCACGGCAACCACCCCCGGGGCGGGGCCCCCTCAGCCACACGCCGCTGCACGCCCCGGGGGCCGAGGGGCGGGGGCCGGGGGCCGAGGGCCGGGGGCCGGGGGCCGGGGGCCGGGGGGCCGAGGGGCCGAGGGCCGAGGGGCCGAGGGGCCGAGGGGCCGAGGGGCCGAGGGGCCGAGGGGCCGAGGGGCCGAGGGGCCGAGGGGCCGAGGGGCCGAGGGGCCGAGG
>NZ_JBHXNP010000010.1:0-21791 GCF_042719495.1 Streptomyces sp. NPDC058525 | reverse complement strand
CGAGGGGCCGAGGGGCCGAGGGGCCGAGGGGCCGAGGGGCCGAGGGGCCGAGGGGCCGAGGGGCCGAGGGGCCGAGGGGCCGAGGGGCCGAGGGGCGGGCGGCCCACCGCCACCCGCGGCTCCGCCACCGTGGGCGCGCCCACCCACCGCCACACGCCGCTCCGCGACCCGGGGGGCGGGGCCCTCCCTGGCCACACGCCGCTGCACGCCCCGGGGAACCGGGAACCGGGGGCCGGGGGCCGGGGGCCGGGGGCCGAGGGGCGGGCGGCCCACCGCCACCCGCGGCTCCACCACCGTGGGCGCGCCCGCCCACCGCCACAAGCCGCTCCGCCACCCGGGGGGGCGGAGCCACCCTCGGCCACACGCCGCTGCACACCCCGGGGCACCGGGGACCGCGGACCGGGCAGCCCACCACCACCCGCGGCTCCACCACCGTGGGCGCGCCCGCCCACCGCCACACGCCGCTCCGCGACCCGGGGGGCGGGGCCCTCCCTGGCCACACGCCGCTGCACGCCCCAGGGGCGGGGCCACGCTCAGCCACACGCCGCTGCACGCCCCGGGGCACCGGGGCCGGGGGGGGCGGGGCCGGGGGGGCGGGGCCGGGGGGGGCGGGGCAGCCCACCTCCACCCGTGCCTCCGCCACCGTGGACCGGCCCGCCCACCGTCACACGCCGCTCTGCCACCGGGACGCCCACCGTCACACCCTGCTGCGCCCCCGGGGCGCCGGGCCACCCCGCCGACACACGCCGCTCCGCCACCCGGGCCCAGCCGCCCTCGTCACGCCTCCGTGCATCCTCGGGGGGACGGGCCACACGCCGCCACAAGCCGTTGCGCCACCGGGGGGACCGGTGCGCCCACCGTCATACGCCACGGCGCCACCCGAGGGCCGGGGCCGCGCTCCGGCACACGCCGCTGGGTGACCCCGGGGCCGGGCCGCCCGCCCCCCTCACGCCCCGTTGCGCCACCCGGGGGGCCGGGCCGCCCTCTGGGTGACGGGCTCGTCCCCCTTCGGGGTGCGGGAGCGGGGGCGTGCTCCGTCCACTCCGGCCCCTCGGCGGGGCGCCGCCGAGGCCCTGGGGAGCGGGTCGGGCACTCGGATAGGTGAACCCGATCCTCGGGCGGGCCGGGTGAGTGGGCGCTTGCGGAGCGTGTTCGGGGCGACGTAGAAGATCCCCATCAAGTTACCGCCCGGTATCCGCCGGGCCCGGCCTGTTCGGGGGCAGATCGCGATGGACACCACGATGCGCGGCACGATCGGTGGCGAGGCGGCCCGCCGCCGGGCCGGCGGCCAGTCCCGGACTCGGCCCGCCGGACGGCGCGACACCCGGCGCCCGGCGACCCCGCCGCGCGCCCTGCGGCTCGGCCCGCACCACTGGTTCGCCGATCGCCTGCTGGCGGTCGTCAGCGGCCTGAGGCCGGTCCACTCCCTCCTCGGCCACACCGTCGGCCCCGCCTACGACCAGTTGGTCACCCTGGCCCCGGCCGAGCACCTCCGCGACCACCTGCGTCCCGTCGTCCGCCAGTGCGGCCGCTTCACCCCGGGCCCGGGCGTCATCGAGGCCTTCGCCCGCATCGCCACGGGCGACCGCATGACGGCCATGGCCTTCCGCCTGGAACAGGGCCCAGACCTCCGCTGGCGCTGCACAGCAGTAGAACTCCGAGCTCCCCGGCCAACCCTCAGCCCCGCCGGCGACTGAGGCACGGGCCCCGGGTCAGAGCCCCACAACGCCGCCGCACCGCCACCGGCCATCCCAACCCGCCGAGCACACCCCGGGCTCCGCCCGGACACATCCCAGCCCGCCCGGACACATCCCAGCCCCGCCCGCGCACACCCCAGCTCCACCGGGCCACATCCCAGCCCCACCCGGGCAACCCCCAGCCCCGCCGGCGATTGAGGCGCGGGGCCCGGGGCAGAGCCCCGCAGCGGCGCCGCAGCGGCCCACCCACCGCCGGCCCACCCAGCGGCACCGGCACCGGCATCGGCACCGGCACCCGCCCCACCACCCCCGCAACGCAACCGGCCGGGGCCGGACACCCGTGAGGTGTCCGGACCCGGCCGGTGAGCTCGTCCCCGCAGGGGTTACTTCTTGCGGCGACGCCCGCCGGAGGCCTTCGCGGCCTTCCGCCGCTCCGCCCGCGTCATCCCGTCACCGTCGGCGCCCCCGGCGCCATCCGCCTCGAAGTCGCCCTCGACGACACCGCCCTCACCATCGACGGTCGGCGCCGAGAAGTGCAGCCGGTCCGGACGCTGCGGCGCGTCCAGCCCCTTCGCCCGGATCTCCGGACGGGCCGGCTCCTTCGTCAGCGACGGCGCCGCGTCCTGCACCGGAACCTCCTCGACCTGCTGCTCGACCTGGACCTCCAGGTTGAACAGGTAGCCGACGGACTCCTCCTTGATGCCGTCCTGCATGGCGTTGAACATGTCGAAGCCCTCGCGCTGGTACTCGACCAGCGGGTCCTTCTGGGCCATCGCCCGCAGGCCGATGCCCTCCTGCAGGTAGTCCATCTCGTACAGGTGCTCGCGCCACTTGCGGTCCAGCACCGACAGCACCACGCGCCGCTCCAGCTCGCGCATGATGTCGGAGCCGAGCGTCTTCTCGCGCGTCTCGTACTGCTCGTGGATGTCGTCCTTGATGGACTCCGCGATGAACTCGGCGGTGATGCCCGCCCGGTCGCCCGCGGCCTCCTCCAGCTCGTCGATGGTGACCTTCACCGGGTAGAGCTGCTTGAAGGCGCCCCACAGGCGCTCCAGGTCCCACTCCTCGGCGAAGCCCTCGACCGTCTCGGCCGCGATGTACGCGTCGATCGTGTCGTCCATCATGAAGCGGACCTGCTCCTGGAGGTCCTCGCCCTCCAGGACGCGGCGGCGCTCGCCGTAGATGACCTCGCGCTGGCTGTTGAGGACCTCGTCGTACTTCAGGACGTTCTTGCGCGTCTCGAAGTTCTGGGTCTCGACCTGCGACTGGGCCGACGCGATCGCGCGGGTCACCATCTTGTTCTCGATCGGCACGTCGTCCGGCACGTTGGCCATGGCCATGACGCGCTCGACCATCTGCGCCTTGAACAGGCGCATCAGGTCGTCGCCCAGCGACAGGTAGAAGCGGGACTCGCCCGGGTCGCCCTGTCGGCCGGAGCGGCCGCGCAGCTGGTTGTCGATGCGGCGCGACTCGTGCCGCTCGGTGCCCAGCACGTACAGCCCGCCGAGGTCCTTGACCTCTTCGAACTCGGCCTTCACGGCCGCCTCGGCCCGGGTGAGCGCCGCGGGGAGGGCGTGCGCCCACTCCTCGATGTGCTCCTCCGGGTCCAGGCCCTGCTGGCGCAGCTCGGCCTCGGCGAGGTCGTCCGGGTTGCCGCCGAGCTTGATGTCGGTACCGCGGCCGGCCATGTTGGTGGCGACGGTGACGGCGCCCCGGCGGCCGGCCTGGGCGACGATCGTCGCCTCCCGGTCGTGCTGCTTGGCGTTGAGGACCTCGTGCGGGACGCCGCGCTTGGACAGCTGCTGGGAGAGGTACTCGGACTTCTCGACCGACGTCGTACCGACGAGGATCGGCTGGCCCTTCTCGTGCTTCTCCGCGATGTCGTCGACGACGGCGGCGAACTTCGCGACCTCGGTGCGGTAGATCAGGTCCGGCTGGTCCTTGCGGACCATGTCGCGGTTGGTCGGGATCGGGACGACACCGAGCTTGTAGATCTGCTGGAACTCGGCGGCCTCGGTCATGGCCGTACCGGTCATGCCCGACAGCTTCGAGTAGAGGCGGAAGAAGTTCTGCAGGGTGATCGTGGCGAGGGTCTGGTTCTCGTCCTTGATGTCCACCCCTTCCTTCGCCTCGATGGCCTGGTGCATGCCCTCGTTGTAGCGGCGGCCGGCGAGGATGCGGCCGGTGTGCTCGTCGACGATCATGACTTCGCCGTCGATGACGACGTAGTCCTTGTCGTTCTTGAAGAGCTCCTTGGCCTTGATCGCGTTGTTGAGGTAGCCGACGAGCGGGGTGTTCACCGACTCGTAGAGGTTCTCGATGCCGAGCCAGTCCTCGACCTTCGCGACACCCGATTCGTGGATGGCGACGGTGCGCTTCTTCTCGTCGACCTCGTAGTCGCCGGTCTCCTCGATGCCCTTCAGCGGCTGGCCGGCCTCGCCCTTGGTCAGGCGGGTCACCAGCTTCGCGAAGTCGCCGTACCACTTCGTGGCCTGGTCGGCGGGGCCGGAGATGATCAGCGGGGTGCGGGCCTCGTCGACGAGGATCGAGTCGACCTCGTCGACCACGGCGAAGTTGTGGCCGCGCTGGACGAGCTCGTCCTTCGACCAGGCCATGTTGTCGCGCAGGTAGTCGAAGCCGAACTCGTTGTTCGTGCCGTACGTGATGTCGCAGCCGTACTGCTCGCGGCGCTGCGCCGGCGACATGTTCGCCAGGATGCAGCCGACCTCCAGGCCGAGGAACTTGTGCACCCGGCCCATCAGCTCGGAGTCGCGCTCGGCGAGGTAGTCGTTCACCGTGATCAGGTGGACGCCCTTGCCGGACAGCGCGTTCAGGTACGCGGGCAGGGTGCCGACGAGGGTCTTGCCCTCACCGGTCTTCATCTCGGCCACGTAGCCGAGGTGCAGCGCGGCGCCGCCCATGATCTGGACGTCGTAGTGACGCTGGCCGAGGACGCGCTTGGCGGCCTCGCGTACGGTCGCGAACGCCTCGGGCAGCAGGTCGTCCAGGCTCTCGCCGTCCTGGAACCGCTGCCTGTACTCGTCCGTGAGCGCCCGCAACTCGGCGTCGGAGAGGTTGACGAAGTCCTCTTCGATGGAGTTGACCTGGTCCGCGATGCGGTGCAGTTTGCGCAGGATCTTGCCTTCGCCTGCACGCATGAGCTTGTTGAAGACGGACACCGAGGTTTGTCTCCTTGCCGGTCGGGCCTGGGCACTGTTCGTACACGGGCACGGCAGGTGGGCCCCACCGCAACGGCCATCGTAAGCGAGGACGTGGTCGCGTCGGGAGGTCCGCCGTAGCCGCGAGGGCATGGGCGCCCGGATTGAGAACGTACGGGAGGCTCGGAAGGTGCCGCTGTTCCCGCAGGCCGTTGTGAAAAAGAGTTCCCCCGGCACCCGGCCGGGCACCAGAATCCGTTCATGGAGCACACGACACTGACGACGTCCCGGCTGGAATTGCGCCCTTTCGCCCCCTCTGACGAGGACGAGGTGTACGGCGCCTGCCAGGACCCCGACATCCAGCGCTGGACCCTGGTCCCCTCCCCCTACGGGCGGGAGCACGCGCACGGCTTCGTCAACGAGGTCGTGCCGGGCGGCTGGCGCGAGGACACCGCGTACGCCTTCGCCGTGCGCCTGGGGGGCGACGGTCCGCTGGTCGCCGCCGTCGGCGTCCATGTGCACGGGACCGACGCGTACGAGATCGGCTACTGGGCGGTCAAGGAGCACCGCGGGCAGGGCTACACGACCGAGGCCGTGGGCGCCGTGGCCCGCTGGGCCTTCACCGAGGTGGGCGCCGTACGCCTCGAGTGGCGCGCCGAGGCCGGCAACACCGGCTCCCGCGTCGTCGCGGAGAAGGCCGGCTTCCGCTTCGAGGGCGTACTGCGGGCCGGCGTGATGCGCAACGGCACCGCGCGGGACTGCTGGGTCGGCGCCCTGCTCCCCTCCGACCTGGGCCTGGCCCCCGCGCTCCCGTACCTGCCCGGCGATGTCAGTGGCGCGTCCTAGGCTGCGGATCATGACGAGCCTGCCGCAGCCGACCCTGTCCCTGTCCGCCGACGAGGCACGCCGCATCGCGCTGCGCGCGCAGGGCTTCCTCGGCGCGCCCGACCGGCGCGGCGGTGTCCGCGGCGTACTGCGTCACCTGGGCGCCGTACAGCTGGACACGATCTCGGTGCTGGCCCGCTCGCACGAGCTGATCCCGTACGCCCGCCTCGGCGCGGTGGGCCGGGACGCGGTGGAGAAGGCCTACTGGTCGGACCGGCACGCCTTCGAGTACTGGTCGCACGCTGCCTGCATCCTGCCCATCGAGGAATGGCCGCATTTCGCCTTCCGCCGCCGGGCCAACCAGGAGCGCGGCCACCGCTGGCACATCCTGGCGGACAAGCAGCAGTCGACGCGGGCGGTCCTGGACCGGCTGAGGGCGGACGGTCCGCTGACCTCCACCGAGCTGGGCGGCGCCAAGAACGGCGGAGAGTGGTTCGAATGGTCCGAGACCAAGATCGCGGTGGAGTGGCTGCTCGACACCGGCGAGGTCGTGTGCAGTCAGCGCCGCGGCTGGAAGCGGGTCTACGACCTGCCCGAGCGCGCCGTGCCCGACGCGCTGCTCCACGACGACCTGGACGACCGCGAGTGCCTGCGCCGCCTGGTCGCCCTGGCCGGGCAGTCGCTGGGCGTGGGCACCCGCGCCGACATCGCCGACTACCACCGCCTCAAGGGGGACCAGGTCGACGCGGTGCTCGCGGACTCCGGTCTGGTCCCGGTCGCGGTGGAGGGCTGGGGGAAGCAGGCCTGGGCGGACCCGGCGGCGCTCGCGGCGACCCCCCGGGGCCGCCATCGCACGACGCTGCTCTCGCCGTTCGACTCGCTGGTCTGGGACCGCCGCCGCACGGAGCGGATCTTCGGCTTCACGCACCGCCTGGAGGCCTACGTCCCCAAGCCGAAGCGGCTGCACGGGTACTTCGCGATGCCGCTGCTGGCGGGCGGCCGCCTCGCGGGCCGCGTCGACCCGGGCCGCGAAGGCCGCACCCTGGTGGCCCGACAGCTCTCCCTGGAGACCCCGGGGGCCGCTCCCGCGATGGCCGAGGCCCTGTGGGAGGCCGCCCGGTGGGTGGGGTGCGAGGAGGTGCGCGTCGAGCGGGCCCAGAGCCCGCAGGAGGCGGCGGCGGTCCGGGCGGAGCTCACGGCACGGCGCCCGTGACGGCCCCGGACGGCTAGCGGATCTCCAGGATCTTCTCGCGCATCGCGTAGACCACGGCCTCCATCCGGGAGTGCAGCTGAAGCTTCTCCAGGATGTTGCGGACGTGGTTCTTCACGGTGTTCTCCGAGATGAACAGCTCCTTGGCGATGTCCCGGTTGTTCATGCCGGTGGCCACCAGCTTCAGGACCTCCAGCTCCCGGTCCGTCAGCCTCGGCGCCGGCACCAGCCGCCGCTCGTCGGTCCGCTGGATCATCGACTTGAACTCGGTGAGCAGCTTCGACGCCATCGACGGGCTGATCTGCGACTGGCCGTCCGCGACCGCCCGGATCGCCGTGGCCACCTCGTCCGTGGAGATCTCTTTCAGCAGGTAGCCGGTCGCACCCGCCTTGATCGCGTCGTAGAGGTCCGCCTCCTCGTCGCTGATCGTCAGCATGATGATCTTCGCGGAGGGGGCCACCTCCTTGATCGAGGTGCACGCCTCGATCCCGCCGCGCCGGGGCATCCGCACGTCCATCAGCACGATGTCCGGCAGCAGGTCGGCCGCCTTGTCCACGGCCTCCGCGCCGTCCCCCGCCTCGCCGACGACCTGGATGTCCTCCTCCTGCGCGAGGACGATCTCCAGCCCGCGCCGGAAGAGCGCGTGGTCGTCGACCACGAGGACCCGGATGGGCTCCCCCGCCGACGCCCCGGCGGACCCGGCGGCCGGGTCCGCCTCACGGCAGCCCGCACCGTCGTCACCGCGCACCGGCCCGAAGCTGTCCGCCATCGTTCCTCCCCCTGCATGTGCCGAGCTGCTGGGCCAACCGGACCGGCCACGCCGCCGGTTGACTGCCCGCCATGATTCCATGCCCGCGGCACGGCGCGGGGGCTGTCGCCGACCGCCCGGCGCATACGCGCCATACACCCGGCGCATACGCGCCATGCAAAGGCCCCCGCGGGACGCCGGAGCGTCCCGCGGGGGCGGCGGAACGAGGTGGGTGCTCAGCCGCCGAGCGCGCCCCCGGCACCACCGCGCGGCTCCTCCGAGCTGGAGGCACCGTCGGGGTTCACGTGAATCACGCCGTAGTCGTACGCGTGCCGTCGGTAGACGACGCTGGGCAGCTTCGTCTCGGAGTCGACGAACAAATAGAAGTCGTGTCCGACCAGCTCCATCTCGTACAGAGCCTGGTCGAGGGACATGGGCGAGGCCGAGTGGGTCTTCTCGCGGACGATGAGCGGGCCTTCGCCCTGCACTTCGATGGATCCGATCCGGGTGATCGGAACCCCGTTCGTCTTCTCCTCGGAGAACGGCTCGCCATTCGCGTTCAGCTGCGCGGCGTCCGGCACGACATCGGCGACCTCGGCCGCCGAGATCCGGCCCGCGCCCCTGCGGGTGTAGCGCTTGTCGTGCTGCTTGCGCAGCCGGGCCTCCAGCTTGTCCTGAGCCAGGTCCAGCGCCGCGTACGGGTCGGCTGCGGCGGCCTCGGCACGGATGACCGGGCCCCGCGAACGCAGAGTGATCTCCACACGGTCGGAACGGTCGGCCTGGCGCGGGTTGTGCTCCTTCGACACCTCGACGTCCAAGCTGATCACCTTGGCGTCGAGCTTCTGGATCCGCTCCGGATTCAGCTTCTCGGCCACGTGCTTGCGGAACCGGTCGGGCACCTCGGTCTTGCGGCCCTTGACGACGATGTCCACGCAGAACTCCGTTCCCGGATAGCTCCGCCCGACGGGGCGAAGCGTCTCCCTTTCGCACCAGACTCCGGTGAAGGCCGGAGCCTCGGACTTGGCGACTTTCACCTCCTCCTCCCCCATCGGCAAGATCTACACCCCACCGACTTCGGAGTCGAGCGACGGCGATGCGTGGGCCCAAGGCTCGCCAGTCCTCACAACCGAACATATCCCTCTATGACGGTTGTCGGCACCCGCTACCGGAACGTACTTCCGTTCCGGTGGCCGTCCACTCTTACTACCTGCAACGATGGACCTTCCCCGGCAGTTCCAAATCTATTCACCGGTTTGTTGCTCTGTCCGAGTTGCGGCCACCACGGCCGCCCGCGGCGCGGCCCCGTCGCCCAGACCGGCCGCCCGAACCGCCCGGGCCGCTTCGGCCAGCGTGGCTCCCGTGGTGATCAGATCGTCGACGAGCATGAGCCCGGCCCCGGCCGTCAGCCGCGCCCCGCCCGGGCCCGCCTCCAGCGCCCCCGCGAGGTTCTCCCGGCGCTCGCGGGCCCCCAGGCCCGCCTGGTCCGCCACCGCCCGCCGCAGCCGCAGTACGGGCGCCACGCGCGCGGGCACACCGGCCCGCCGCAGCCGCCCCGCCGCGGCCAGCGCGATCCTGCGCGCGGGATCGTGCCCGCGCGCCCTGACCTGGCGCCGCGCCGACGGGACGGGCACCAGCACCACCTCCCGCCCGCCCCACCCCGCCCCCGCCGGCCCCGCCGGCCCCGTCAGCGCCGCCCGCACCGACACCGCCAGGGCAGCACCCAGCGCCCCGGCCAGCGGCAGCGCCCCGCGCTCCTTGTGCGCCAGCAGGACGGCCCGTACGGGTCCCTCGTACGCCGCGGCCGCGAACACCGTCGGCAGCCCCGCGGGCGGTGGGAACGGCCGCGCCCGCGCAGCCCCGGCCCCGCCCAGCGCCTCCCGGCAGCGGGCGCACAGCAGCACCCGCGCGGCCCCGCAGCCCGCGCAGTCCACCGGCAGGACCAGACCGGCCAGCTCCTGCCACCACCCCCGCATGCCCCCACGGTGCCGGTCCCCCCGAAGGACCCGCCACCCCTGTGGACAACGCACGGGTCAGCACGAGTCAGCTCGCGTCGGCCCGCGTCAGCCCGGGTCAGCCCGGGTCAGCCCGGGTCAGCCCGCGTCAGCCCGGGTCAGCCAGGGTCAGCCAGGGTCAGCCCGGATACACCGGGTTCCGGCCGCCCACCCCGGCCTTGCGCCACTGCGCCCCCGGCGGCAGCCACACGATGCCGTCGTCCGCCGAGTACCCCACCACCGGCTTCGGCTTCGCCTCGTCCTCCGACGCGGCCACCGCGACCGCGCTCAGCCCGGTCGCCCCGGGCAGGCTCGCCGCGACCAGCGAGCCGTCCGCCAGGATGTAGCGGGCCTGCACGACCCCGCCGGTCTCCCGGCCCACCACCAGCAGCCTGCCCCGCGGCGCCCAGCTCATCGCCGTCACGTCCGTCATCTGCGGAGCCGCCGGACGCAGCTCGCGCACCGACACCGCCGAGACGTCCCCCTTGCCGTCGGGCCGTTCGATCCGCCCCACCCACAGGGTCTTGCGGCCGCCCTTCTCCACGAGCAGCGCCATGCGCGCCCCGTCGGAGGAGGCCTTCAGCGAGGTGATCCGCCCGTCGAGCCCGGCCACCTGCACCTTCTCGGGGGTCCCGGTGCCGTCCGGCACCCGCCACAGCCCCGGCGCCTGCGGATCCTGGTCGACGACCCACAGGTCGCCCGCAGCGTCCCAGCTGGGCGTGGTCAGCGTGTTCGGCTTGGCGCCCTTCCCGGTCAGCACGGGCTGCGGCATGACCCCGGACCCGGTCAGCGACACCACGTACAGCCCGTGCCCGTCCTGCGAGACCACGGCCGCGCGCCGCTCGTCGTACGACACGGCCGCGGAGCCGACCTTGAACCCGGGCGACGCGGAGAGCGGCCCCGGCACCGGTTCGGAGCGGGGCGGCTGGTCCTCGCCGGTCACGTCGAGCTTCATCCGGACCAGCCGGTCCTGGTCGTCGACGTAGTACTGGTACTCGGGCGTCCCGGGCCGTTTCGCGATCACGTCCGCCGTCACCGAGGTCACCTCGCACAGCGAGGACGACTTCCCGTCGGAGCGCAGCAGTTCGACCCGGTCCAGCCGGGAGCCCGTCAGCTCCTTGACCGTGTAGAGGAGTTGGGTCGCCATCTTCTGGCACTGCGGCGACGCGACGTTGTCCGCCTTGTCGTTCAGCGGCACGCGCAGCGTGTTCTGGCCGTCGTACGAAAGGGACTTGGTGCCCGACCGCAGTTCCGTCCCGGTGGGGAAGCTGGACTCGACGACCGGTGCGAGCCACCTCGACGGCCCGGCCAGCAGCGACTGGACGGTCTGCGTGGTGGGGTCCATCCGCGAGTCCGGGTCGCTGCGCTGGCGCACGTACACGGGATCGGCGACCAGGGTGCCGCCCGCGAAGTAGTACTTGTTGACCGGCCGGTAGATGCGCTGGAAGTCCGACTCGCTCAGCACGAGGGTGCTCGGCGGACTGGAGATCCGCCACTGCTTGTCCTCCTGCACCAGCTGGAGGAACTCGGCGTAGTCCCCGCTCTCCGGCTGGTACGCGCTGCGCTCGTCCACGGTCGCGAGCTTCTTGCCGGTCACCTTCCAGCGGGGCCCGTCGGGGTCCTTCTCGGTGCGGACCGGGAACCGGTCGAGGCCGGCCGAAAGCACGGTGACGGCGGTGCCGGGCCGCCAGCTCTTCGCCGCCTCCTCCGTGAGGTACTTGCGGGCGGTCTCCAGCTGCGGATCGTCGCTGGTCATCGCCTCCAGGAAGCCGTCGACGATGTCACCCGCGCTGGCCTTGTCCGCCGGCGGTACGCCGAACACCCGAACCTGCGAGTCGACGCCCTGCGAGGCCTGCACCCGGCGGATCTCCCCGTGGTCGGGCATCGAGGCGCACCCGGCCAGCAGCAGCCCGGCCGCGCCCAGCGCGTACGCGCGCAGCGTGCGCAGCCTCCTGCCGCGGGCCCCGGCGCGCGCCCTCCCCGGCACTGCGTCAGCGTCCGTCGGCATCGGCATCGGCATCGGTTCGTTCCTCCTGTGGTGCCTGCTCGGCCGGCCGGGCCACGACCCTGGCGCCGCTGCCCGGCAGGGCCGTCGGGTCGGCGGGTACGGACTGCACCGAGGCCACCGCCGGCCGCGGCGGTATCGGCGACCGGTCCCCCGTGTCCGCGGGCTGCTGCCGGTCCGCCGCGCTGCCGGCGGCCTCGGCCGCGGCCCTGGCCCGGTTGGCCCGCGAGTCCTCGGGTTCCAGCGGGATGGGCGAGCCCCGCAGCGGCTCGTCGGCGGTGCGCGGCAGGGTGAGGCGGAACTGCGAGCCGCCGCCCGGCTCGCCCCATGCCTGCAGCCAGCCGCCGTGCAGCCGGGCGTCCTCGACGGCGATCGACAGGCCCAGGCCCGTGCCGCCCGTCGTGCGCGCCCGGGCCGGGTCGGCCCGCCAGAAGCGGTTGAAGACGCGGGTCGCCTCGCCGGGCTTGAGCCCGACGCCGTAGTCCCGTACGGCGACCGCGACGGCCCCGCCCGCGGACGCCAGCCGGACCACCACGTCGCGCCCCTCGCCGTGCTCCACGGCGTTGACGACGAGGTTGCGCAGCACCCGCTCCACCCGCCGGGCGTCGGCCTCGGCGATGACGGGCTGGGTGTCGCCGAGCACCCGGATCCGGCTGCCCTTGTGCTCCGCGAGCGGCTCGGCCCCGTCGATGACGCGGCGTACGACGTCCCGCAGGTCGATGGGCTCCGCCTCCAGGGCGGCCGCGCCCGCGTCGAACCGGCTGATCTCCAGCAGGTCGGCGAGCAGCGACTCGAACCGGTCGAGCTGGCCGGCGAGCAGTTCGGCGGAGCGTGCCGTGACCGGGTCGAAGTCGACCCGCGCGTCGTGGATGACGTCCGCGGCCATCCGTACCGTCGTCAGCGGGGTCCGCAGCTCGTGCGAGACGTCCGAGACGAACCGGCGCTGCATCCGCGACAGGTCCTCCAGCTGCTGGATCTTGTTCTGGAGGTTCTGGGCCATCTTGTTGAAGGCCTCGCCCAGCCGTGCGATGTCATCCTCGCCGGTGACCTTCATCCGCTCCTGCAGCCGCCCGGCCGACAGCCGCTCGGCGATCCCGGCGGCCATCCGGACGGGCGTGACGATCTGCCGCACCACGAGCCAGGCGATGGCGCTGAGCAGCACGACCACGAACAGTCCGGCGGTGGCGATGGTGCTCTTGACCAGGTTGAGGGACTCCTCCTCCTGGCTGAGCGGGAAGAGGTAGTACAGGTCGTACGGGTCCCCGTTGATGTCGGTGAGCCGCTTGCCCACGACCAAGGCGGGCTCGGGGGCCTTCTCCCCGGCCCCGGCGGTGTACCGGATCTCCGAGAAGGTCTTGAAGGTGCCCGCCGAATGGTTGACGGCCCGGCGCAGGTTGACGGGCACGCTCGCGGTCGGATCCACGTTGCCCGAGGCGCGGGCGCCCTTGACCCCCTGGGTGCCGGGCAGGACCTGCTCGCCGGTGCCGGCGCCGAGCGCGACCACCTCGAAGGCGGTCTGGCCGCCACTGGCCAGCTGCTTGACCAGCGAGTTCATCCAGGTGCTGGCGTCCAGTCCGACCTTGTTGTCGGCGGCGTCGGGCCCGTCCACGGTCGCGGGGGTGTTGGCCTTCTCCTGTGCGACCGCGAACCCGCCCGCGGCCTGGCTCTGCGCCGCCTCCTCCTTGGCGTCCAGGAGGCCCTTGCTGACCTGCGCGATCACGACGAAGCCGAGGGCGAGGACCACGGCGAGCGACATCAGCAGGGTGGCGGCGACCACCCGCAGCTGCATGTTGCGCCGCCACAGCCGGACAGCCGGAAGCACCGGCCGGCGTACGAGGCGTACGCAAAGCCGCAGCACGGAGGCGCCGGGCGCCCCCTCCTGGAGCAGCCGGCCGGCCCGCAGGCTTCCCCAGCGTGAGCCGCCCCGGTCCCTGCCGGACTGCACCTCAGCTGGGTCCGGCCTTGTAGCCGACACCGCGCACCGTCACGACGATCTCGGGGCGCTCGGGGTCCTTCTCGACCTTGGAGCGCAGGCGCTGCACGTGCACGTTCACCAGGCGGGTGTCCGCGGCGTGCCGGTAGCCCCAGACCTGCTCCAGCAGCACCTCACGGGTGAAGACCTGCCAGGGCTTGCGCGCCAGGGCGACCAGCAGGTCGAACTCCAGCGGCGTCAGGGCGATGGAGGCACCGTCCCGCTTGACCGAGTGCCCGGCCACGTCGATGACCAGGTCACCGATGGCCAGCTGCTCCGGAGCGGGCTCCTCCGACCGGCGCAGGCGGGCCCGGATGCGGGCCACCAGCTCCTTCGGCTTGAACGGCTTGACGATGTAGTCGTCGGCACCGGACTCCAGGCCGACCACGACGTCGACCGTGTCGCTCTTCGCGGTGAGCATCACGATCGGCACGCCGGACTCGGCCCGGATCAGCCTGCAGACCTCTATGCCGTCCCGTCCGGGCAGCATGAGGTCGAGCAGCACCAGGTCCGGCTTCGCCTCCCGGAAGGCAGCAAGTGCCTTGTCACCGTCTGCAACGAACGACGGCTCAAAACCTTCTCCACGCAGCACAATGCCGAGCATCTCGGCCAGCGCGGTGTCGTCGTCGACGACAAGGACGCGTCCCTTCATGGTTGACATCATCCCATTAGCTAATCGTTACCTGGCGGTGAGCTGTCCCACAGCCAAAAGGGCTGGAAATCGCCCCTCGGACCTGTGTGGAGATCAGGTCGACCAGTCTGCCCCGGATCCGGGTGACAATTGAAGGTACGGGCTGCCGATGATCCGGGGGGATCGCTGGTCCGTTCGTGTAACCCACGTGGCACGATGGCAGCAACCAGCGCCCCCGCCGCAGCAGGTGCACGTGAAGGAGCGACGATGAACGACTCGCCGGGCTGGGCTAAGCCCGGACCCAATCCGTCCGATGGCGAGCGGCCCGGGGCGCCCGCCGACCGTCCCGTCTCCGGCGACCCGAAATGGTCGGCCGAGCAGCCGCCGCCGGGCCAGTGGACCAGCCCTTCACCCGGCCAGACCCCGCCCCCGCAGGCACCCCCGCAACAGCCCCAGCAGCCCCAGCAGGGCCAGGGCTGGGGCCAGGGCCCGTACGGGGGCCAGTACGGGCAGTACGGCCAGCAGGGCCAGTACGGCTACCCGGGCGGCCCCGGCCAGTGGGGCCAGCCCCCGGCCGCCAAGCCCGGCGTGATCCCGCTGCGCCCGCTCGGCCTCGGCGAGATCCTGGACGGCGCCGTCGCCACCATGCGCTCCCACTGGCGCTCGGTCCTGCCGATCACCCTGGTCGTGGCCACCGTGGTGCAGGTGCTCAGCCTGCTCACGCAGAAGTACGCGATGGCCGACCTCGCCGTGGCCCCCGAGGCGGGGGCGACCCTCGACCAGTCGACCGTCAACGACATCGTCGTCGCCATGGCGGCCCTCGTCGTGGTCGGCTTCATCGCGGCCCTCGGCGGCATCGTGGCCACGGCGATGCTCACGATGATCTACAGCCGCGCCGTGCTCGGCACGACCTCCACGGTCTCCGACGCCTGGCGCGAGTCCCGGTCCCAGATGCTGCGCCTCTTCGGCCTGACGTTCCTGCTGGGCATCGGCGCGATCCTGCTGGGCGCCGTCCTGATCCTGCCCGGCCTCATGGCCGGCAGCGTGGGTCTGACCGTCGTGGGCGCGTTCGTCATGATCCCGCTGTTCGCCTGGCTGTGGATCAAGTTCAGCCTGGCCTCGCCCGCGCTGATGCTGGAGAAGAGCACGGTCTTCAAGGCCCTCGGCCGCTCCTCCAAGCTGGTCCAGGGCACCTGGTGGCGCATCTTCGGCATCACCGTGCTCACCAACATCATTACCGGCATCGTCTCGGCGATCATCGTCTGGCCGCTGACGATCGTCGGCATGGCCGTCTTCGGCGGCGGCATGAGCGGCCTGGAGGACGGCACCGCCTCCTCCGCCTGGGGAGCGCTCGTCCTCTCCGGCATCGGCTCGATCATCGCCCAGACCATCGTGATGCCGATCCTGGCCGGCGTCACCGTCCTGCTCTACGTGGACCAGCGCATCCGCCGCGAGGGACTCGACCTGGAGCTCGCCCGGGCAGCCGGCATCGAGAACTACGGCACGACCGGAGGCTGACCACGCATGATGAGCACGGGGGGCCTCATCACCCGCGCGACGGCGCTCCTGCCCGGCGCCGAGACACCACCGGTCACGACACCGCGCGAGCCCGCCCGGGAGGCGGCCGAGCGCGAACTGTCCAAGCCGATGTACCACGAGAACGACCCGGGCCTGCTGGACCGCGCCCTGCGCAAGTTCCTCGACTGGATCGACGACCTGTTCGACGCGGCCTCCGGGGCGACCCCCGGAGGCACGCTCGGCCTCGTCGTGATCGTCCTCCTGGTGCTCCTGGCCGCCACCGCCCTGTGGTGGCGGCTCGGCGCGCCCGGCCGGATCCCGGCCGGCGCGGGCGTCCTCTTCGCCGACGGCATCCGCAGCGCCGCCGACCACCGCACGGCCGCCGACGCCCACGCCGCCGCGGGCCGCTGGACCGAAGCCGTACAGGAACGCATGCGCGCCGTCGTCCGCTCCCTGGAGGAGCGCACCCTCCTCGACCCGCGCCCCGGCCGCACCGCCGACGAGGCCGCGGCCGAAGCCTCCGTCGCCCTCCCCGCGCACGCCGCGGACCTCCGCGCGGCCGCCCGTACCTTCGACGACGTCACCTACGGCGGCCGCACCGCCGACGCCGACACGTACGCCCGCCTGCGCACCCTCGACCAAACCCTGGACCGCGCCAAGCCCCTCCCGACGGGACCCACCGCATGACCGCCCCGGGCTCCGATCCCGTACCGGAACACACCGACCACCCCACTTCCGACGGAACGGGCGGCGCACTGTGGGGCCACTCCTCCGACCGCCCAGGTTCCGGTGGGGCCGGGCGTGTGTCGGGGCGCTCCCCGCAGGGCGCCGAACGCACTTCCGCATCACTCTCCGACCCCTCGCCACGTTCGGCGCCCGAGGAGACGCCCCGGCGCGCGCCCGGACCCACCGGAACCGCCCCGTCGACCAAGCCCGCCCAAGGCCCAGGCCAGGCGCCGGGCGAAGGCCACGCCCCGGCCGCAGGCCAAGCGCAGGACGAAGGCCAGGCCCCGGCCGCAGGCCAAGCGCAGGACGAAGGCCAGGCCCCGGCCGCAGGCCAAGCGCAGGACGAAGGCCAGGCCCAAGCAGCAGGCCAAGCGCAGGACGAAGGCCAGGCCCCGGCCGCAGGCCAAGCGCAGGACGAAGGCCAGGCCCAAGCCGCAGGCCAAGCCACCGCCCCCGCCCCCGCCCCCGACCGAGCCCGCCTGATCCGCCGCACCCGCCGCACCCTCGCCTTCGTCGCCGTGCTCGCCGCAGGCGCCATCACCCTGGCCGCCCTGAGCTCCGGCACCCGCCACGGCCTCCTCGACCCCCGCTCCGCCGACCCCTACGGCAGCCGGGCCGTCGCCGAGCTGCTGAAGGACCACGGCGTCACCACCCGCGTCGTCACCACCGCCCGCGAGGCCGCCGACGCCGCCGGACCCGGCACGACCCTCCTGGTCACCGACCCCGACCGGCTCGGCACCAGCCAGCGCGGCCTGCTCCGCTCGGCCATGGACCTCTCCGGCGGCCGCACCGTACTCCTCGCCCCCGGCAGCCACAGCCTCACCGACCTGGCACCCGGCGTCCGCACCCGGAGCGCCACCGGCGACGACACCCTCGCCCCGGCCTGCGACCTGCCCGCCGCCACCTCCGCGGGCCGCGCCACCACCGGCGACGACCGCCGCTACACCACCGACCTGCCGCGCACCACGGCCTGCTACCCCAGCGAAGGCCAGGCCACCCTCCTGGTCCTCCCGACCGGCACCGCCGGCACCGGCACCGGCGGCGACACCGTCCTCCTAGGCTCCGGCACGATCCTCCTCAACGAGAACCTCGCCCAGGAGGGCAACGCCTCCCTCGCCCTCCAGCTCCTCGGCTCCCGCCCGGACCTCGTCTGGTACATGCCGTCCCTCGCGGACTCCGACCCCGCCGCCGACGCCGAAGAGGACAAGAGCCTCGTCGAGCTGATCCCGGCCGGCTGGTCCTGGGCCCTGCTCCAGCTCTTCGTCGCCGCCGCCCTCGCCGCCCTCTGGCGCGCCCGCCGCCTCGGCCCCCTGGTCACCGAGAAGCTGCCCGTCGTCATCCGCGCCTCCGAGGCCACCGAGGGCCGCGCCCGCCTCTACCGCAAGGCCGGGGCCCGCGACCGCGCCTCCACCGTGCTGCGCGCCGCCACCCGCGAACGCCTCGCCGCCCTGGTCGGCGTACCGGCCGCGCAGGCCCACGACCCCGTCACGCTGGTCCCCGCCGTGTCCGCCCGCCTCGGCGACGGCGGCCGCGACGTGACGACCACCCTCTTCGGTCCCACACCCTCCGACGACGCGGCACTCGTCGCGCTCGCCGACCACCTCGACGCCCTCGAAAGAGAGGTCCGTACGTCATGACGTACCCGACCACCGAGTCCGCCGCCGCGGACAGCGCCCGCGCTTCCCTCGAAGCGCTCCGCACCGAGATCGGCAAGGCCGTGGTCGGCCAGGACTCCGCCGTCACCGGCCTCGTCGTCGCCCTCCTGTGCCGCGGCCACGTGCTCCTCGAAGGCGTCCCCGGCGTAGCCAAGACCCTCCTCGTACGGGCCCTCGCCGCATCCCTCGAACTCGACACCAAGCGCGTCCAGTTCACCCCGGACCTGATGCCGAGCGATGTCACCGGCTCCCTCGTCTACGACGCCCGCACCGCCGAGTTCTCCTTCCAGAACGGCCCGGTCTTCACCAACCTCCTCCTCGCGGACGAGATCAACCGGACCCCTCCCAAGACCCAGTCCTCGCTCCTGGAGGCCATGGAGGAGCGCCAGGTCACCGTCGACGGCACCCCGCGCCCGCTCCCCGAGCCCTTCCTCGTCGCCGCCACCATGAACCCGCTCGAGTACGAGGGCACGTACCCCCTCCCGGAAGCCCAGCTGGACCGCTTCCTCCTCAAGCTCACGGTGCCGCTGCCGTCCCGCGCGGACGAGATCGGCGTCCTGACCCGGCACGCCGCCGGCTTCAACCCCCGCGACCTGTACGCCGCGGGCATCCGCCCGGTGGCCGGCCCGGCCCAGCTCGAAGCCGCCCGCGAGGCCGTCGCCAAGGTCTCCGTCTCCCCCGAGATCGCCGGCTACGTCGTCGACATCTGCCGCGCCACCCGCGAGTCGCCGTCCCTGACCCTCGGCGTCTCCCCGCGCGGCGCGACCGCCCTGCTGGCCACCGCCCGCGCCTGGGCCTGGCTCACCGGCCGCGACTACGTCACCCCCGACGACGTCAAGGCCCTGGCCCTGCCCACCCTGCGGCACCGCGTCCAGCTGCGCCCTGAGGCGGAGATGGAGGGGGTCACGGCCGACGCCGTCATCACCGCGATCCTCGCCCACGTCCCCGTCCCGCGGTAATGGCCCTCACCGGACGCACCGCCCTGCTGGCGGCCCTCGGCAGCATCCCCGTCGGCATCCTCGAACCGAGCTGGACGGGGATGCTCGCCGTCAACGGCCCGCTGGCGCTGGCCTGCGCCGTCGACTGGGCCCTGGCCGCACCCGTCCGCGCCCTGCGCCTCACCCGTTCGGGCGACACCTCGGTCCGCCTCGGCGAACCGGCGGACGTCCACCTCACCATCACCAACCCGAGCGGCCGCCGGCTCCGGGCCCGGGTCCGCGACGCCTGGCCCCCGAGCAGCTGGATCCCCGGCACGGAGACGGCCGCCTCCCGCCACCGGCTGGACATCCCCGCCGGCGAACGCCGCCGCCTGACCACCCGCCTGCTCCCCACCCGCCGCGGCGACCGCCGGGCCGACCGCGTCACGATCCGCTCGTACGGGCCCCTCGGCCTGTGGGCCCGCCAGGCCTCGCACACCCTGCCGTGGACGGTCCGCGTCCTGCCGCCCTTCACCAGCCGCAAGCACCTGCCCTCGCGCCTCGCGCGCCTGCGCGAACTGGACGGCCGTACGAGCGTCCTCACGCGCGGCGAGGGCACCGAGTTCGACAGCCTGCGCGACTACGTCCCCGGCGACGACACCCGATCCATCGACTGGCGGGCCACGGCCCGCCAGCACAAGGTGGCCGTCCGCACCTGGCGCCCCGAACGCGACCGGCACATCCTCATCTGCCTGGACACCGGCCGCACCTCGGCGGGCCGCGTCGGAGACGCCCCCCGCCTGGACTCCGCGATGGACGCGGCCCTGCTCCTCGCCGCCCTGGCCACCCGCGCCGGCGACCGCGTGGACCTGCTGGCCCACGACCGCCGCCCCCGCGCCCAGGTCCAGGGCCGACCGGCGGCCGACATCCTGCCGTCGTTCGTGAACGCGATGGCCCCCCTCGAACCGGAACTGGTCGAGACGGACTCCCGCACCCTGGTCTCCACCATCCTCCGCAGCGCCCCGCGCCGCTCCCTCGTGGTCCTGCTGACGAGCCTGGACGCGGCCCCCGTCGAAGAGGGCCTGCTGCCCCTGCTGCCCCGCCTCACCCAGCGCCACACGGTCCTGCTGGCCTCGGTCGCGGATCCCCACGTGGCCGAGATGACGACCTCGCGCGGCAACTCGGAAGCGGTCTACGAGGCCGCGGCCGGCACCCAGTCCCAGTCCCAGCGCCGCCGCACGGCCGACCAGCTCACCCGCCACGGCGTCCACGTGGTCGACGCCACCCCGGACACCCTGGCCCCCGCCCTGGCCGACGCCTACCTGGCCCTCAAGGCCGCCGGCCGCCTCTGACTCAGGTGGTGGTCCCCGTCGTCCGCCGCTCGAACCAGCGGGCGACGGGTACGACGGACACACCGTGCAGGACCACACTGAGCAGCACGGTCACGCTCATCGCGTTGACGACGAACCGCCCGTCCTCGGGCGACAGCTGGGTGACGGCGAGGATCCCGAACACGATGGACGTCACCCCGCGCGAGCCGAGCCAGCCCAGCGCACACCGCTCGGGCCGGTCGAAGCCCATCCCGGCCACGGAGAAGTAGACGGGGACGAACCGCAGCGCGGTCAGCGCCAGCAGCCCGTACAGCACCACGTTCCACCCGACCCCGCTCGCGAACTCGTCCGCCGTGAGCTTGCCGAACGTGAACCACACGGCGAAGGCCATCACCTGCGCCACGTCGTGGACGAGTTCGAGGTTGTTCCGGCCGACCTCGTGGGCGGTGGCCGCGTAGCAGAGGCCCGTGACGAAGGCCGCGACGAAGCCGTTCCCGCCGACCAGCACCGAGGCCGCGTACGCCATGAAGGGCAGCGCGAGGCTCGCCAGCCGCAGCGTCTCGGCGCTCGCCCAGCCGGACCCGAGTGCCCGCCGCACGAGCTGCGAGGCCAGGTAGCCGAGCGCGATGCCCACGAGCACCGCGAGCCCGGCCTCCTTCAGCGCGTGTACGACGAGGTCGGCGAAGGAACTGGAGTGGGCGCTCACCAGGTTGGCCACGCAGAACACGAAGACGGGCGAGATCAGCCCGTCGTTGAAACCGCCTTCGATGTTCAGCGCGGCCCGTACCCGCAGCGGCACCCGCCGGTCGCGCAGGAACATGGAGATCGGCGCGAGGTCCATCGGCATGACGACGAGCGCCGTGACCCCCAGCAGCCACCAGTTCGTACCCGGGAACACCAGCGCTCCGGCGAGCGTGGCGAGGATGACCGACAGCGGCAGCGCCACGAACAGCAGCCGCCGCTCTCCGACGGACCGCTCCTTCAGCACCTCGTAGTGCCTGGCCTCGGTGGCGTCGACGAACAGCAGCACGGCGAGTACGAGCTCGACCCCCCGGTGTGCGCTGTGGGCCTCCAGGTCGAGGGGGACGGCGGGGTCGTAGCCGCGGGTGAGGACGATGCCGGCGATGGCGAACGCGAGCGGCGCCGTGATGCTCCACCGGGCCAGCCGGTCCGCCGCGAGGGCCCATGCGAACAACAGGGACAGCACAACCAGAAAAGCCAGCATCGGCAGCTCTCCGAAACCCGATCGGTGCGGACCCCCAGTCTCCGACCAGCCGGCCCACCACCCGGGGACGGCGCGCCCCATCGACCCGTGAACGCAGAAAAGCCCCGCACCGAACCCGTAAGGATTCGATGCGGGGCTTCCGCAATGATTGTTCGGCGGCGTCCTACTCTCCCACAGGGTCC